>PUMG01000047.1 GCA_003551265.1 Halovenus sp. | reverse complement strand
GTCTCTGTGTTCATACTGCTCTTTCTCGCGGAACATCCAAGAAAGGTTCGTCCGAGCGATATACGGATTATTCCAGACCGCGACAGTCCCGGTGACCTGGTTCGGGTGGGATTGAGGTGATGTCCTCATCCGCGAGTGAGCGCTCGTGGAACTCCACAATATCGGGTTCTGCTGGTTTCGGTGTGTGTCCGACGTTCTCGTACACTCGAAAGACGGCGTTCACGCCAACGTCCTCGTAGACGGACTGACAGTGCGGAAACCGCTCCTCGTGGATATCTTCGCCGTAGACGAGTATGGCACTCGCCCGGAGCTCCGGGTCCGTCCAGGCGTCGGGGTACAACAGTGCATCTTTGTCGTCGTCTGCCCCCATATAAATGAACTGGTCGACAGCACAGAACGCTTCGAGGTCGAACGGTTCGCCGGTCAACTCTTCGACGTTGGCAACACCGACGGGATACTCCAGGGCACGCTCGCCCACGACGCGTACCTCGGCACGCGTTCTGGGCAGGATGAGGAGTCCGTTGGTCCCACCAGCAGAGACCGAGCAGATACGGTCGGGATGCAGCGCAACGAAACGGTTGACGAACGCTCCCGATGAGGAGAAGCCATTCAACATCACGTCCTCGTCGACGGTGCAGCCCCAGTCGGCGAGTCGTTTGCGGGCATCGTCGACCATGCTGAGAAGTTGCAGGTCGACACGAGCCAGCGGCCCGTCTTCGATCTGCATCGTCTCGGCGTCGAGCATGTGAATCAGGTGTGTCCAGTCGACAGGTTCCTCGAACGGTCGTGGGAACACTGGAATGAGAAACGGCGACCCGAGCTCGTCAGCGATACGTCGACCGCTCCCGCCTTCGATTCGCTGTCTCGCCAGGTCAAGATGCTCGGAGAAACACTCGATTGGCCCGTCCACGTTGTGTGGTTCGACCAGAATCGGCCGCTGTTCTGCATCTTCGAACCCTTCCGGGACCGAGAGATAATACGGATACTGGAATCCACACTCGGGTCTCGCCTCGACGAGTATCGGCTCTGTCGGTGGTGTACTCTGGTGGTTATTTGTACAGCCCTTCGCTGCATCGACGTTGTTGCTGTCCATCGTACAAGAGTTACGAACGACCTCTCTCACTCGTCGTGGAGCACTTCAGTGATCGCGTTGACGAAAAGACCGACGACGACGTACGTCCCAATCTCGCCCAGAATGTGTACCTCCGGGTCACCGTACGGCGGGAGCAAGGTGACTTCGAACTGGTTGTACGTCGGTCGAACGAGCGGGCGAATGTCGTCGAGTTGCCGATAAGCCCTTGCTACTGGTCTGAGCATGAACAGTCATCGCAAATTAGCACAGTGGGGGATATAAATCACTATCAACGCGTTCCGGAAAATAAGACGAGCTGAAACAAATACCGAAGTGATTGGTACATACGAAAGCCCGGACTACCCAGAGAAATCAGTTTGACACGGGAGTTCGGACTGTATAACAAAACGCCGATTGACCGAACATGGAGACGATGGCACAGCAAGAGACAGAGGCAACCAGAGACGCTGGAACGTCAACCGGACGCGACCCGATACTCATCGCTGCAATCGGGTCCGTGTTTCTGGCGTGGTACCAGTACTACGTCCGCGGCAACAGAGAGCATGGGCTGTTCATCGGACTGTGGCCCCCGACGCTGCTGGCGTTCTCGAACGCCGTTCGAATCAACGACATCAGTCAAAAGATGGAGAGCAGAACCTCGACGCTGGTCGACTGGTTGATGCAGAACCGATAGCCCTCGCACTGTCAACCCATGACAGACCCCCAGAACAGTTATTGAGGAGGGTTCCGTCTGAGAAACTGCAATGTACCAGAGTACAACCTTCGAACGCCGCGAGTCCGGTGTGGCTCGCGGCTGGGTTCCGCGGTGAGAGAAGCACTGTTTTTGACTGGAGAGCGGCTGGGCTGATAGCTATGAACAGAGACCGTCTGAGCAACAGTACCGTCGGAGGTGGTCTCCGTGCGACGGAGTGAGGCAACACTGTTCACGAGTCGCGAGGCCAACGGCCACGAGAACAGCACAGTTCAATTGATACATCGAGCCGGACTCGCCAGACAGTTCGCCAGCGGACTGTACGCACTCACACCCACCGGTGAGCGCATCCGACAACAACTCATCGCACAGGTCACACACGAGATGGACCGCATCGGCGGACAGCGACTCAGCCTGCCCGGGCTGAACGACAGCGACATCTGGAGACAGAGCGGGCGCTGGAACCGGTTCGAAGGCGAGATGTTCACGCTGGAAAACCGTGATGGGAGACAGCTGTGTCTTGCACCCTCCCACGAAGAGGGCGTCGTCCACCTTCTCAGAGGCGAGGTTCGCTCGTACGAAGACCTCCCCTGCCTGGTCTATCAGGTCAAGTCGAAACACCGGGACGACCACGCGAGAAACGGTCTCCTCCGACTCAAAGAGTTCACGATGAAAGACGCCTACAGCCTCCACGCGAGCCAGGAGTCACTCGAAGAGACCTACGACGCGGTGAGAGACGCCTACGTTCGTCTCTTCGAGGGTCTCGGCATCGACTTCGTCATCGCCGAAGCGGCAAACAGCGTCATGGGTGGTGCAATCTCCGAGGAGTTCGTCGCGCTGGCCGACACCGGTACGGTCGAAGTGCTGTCGTGCAGTGACAAAGACTGTCGGTTCGGGCTAACCGAGGAGTCCCCCGCTTCGGACTGCTCTGATATCGACACCTGCCCCGAGTGTGACGGAACACTCGAATATGGGGCGGGTATCGAACTCGGACACATCTTTCAGCTCGGGACGCGGTACTCCGATTCGATGGAGTGGTCCATCGATACAGCGGATGGGAACGAGCGTGAGGTGGTGATGGGGAGCTATGGCATCGGCATCGAGCGCCTCATCCACACGCTCGTCGAACAACAAGGTGACGAGCGTGGTTGTCGCTGGCCCGACGCCGTCGCCCCCTACAGGGCAGCCATTGTTCCCCTCGAATACGACGGCGAACTGCGTGAGGTAGCGGACTGGTTGTACGACCAGTGTGGGAGGCAGCAGACGTTGCTGTTCGACGACGAGAGTCAGCGTATCGGTGAACGATTCGCCGAGAGCGACCTGCTCGGCATCCCTCACAAGGTTGTACTCGGGAATCATTACCTCGAAACCGGATGCGTGGAACTGGAGAGTCGTGACGGGCACACCCGATATGTCGAACCTGGTGAGGTGAGCACGCACCTGCAGCGGTGAGTACGAAGTTCGGAGGTGGACACACTTCAGGTGTGAGCACGTACTTCGGAGATGGACACACTTCAGGCGTGAGCACGCAGTTCGGAGGTGGACACACTGGTCGAGGGCCGTGGTGGTCCGAGGAGACGAAGATTCTTGTGCTCAACGCCTGAAGCAACCGTATGGGTCTGTTCGACCGGTTTCGCGGTGACAACGGTCCGAGGGTCGCGTTCATCGGCATCGATGGCGTTCCGTACAGTCTTCTCTCCAGCCACTTCGACGAGTTCGAGAACCTGGCTGCGGTGGCAGACGAAGGCGCAGCAGGTGCAATAGACAGCATCGTACCGCCCGAATCGAGCGCGTGCTGGCCAGCGCTCACGACCGGCGTCAATCCCGGCGAAACGGGTGTGTACGGGTTTCAAGACCGCGAGGTAGACGCCTACGACACGTACGTCCCGATGGGGAGAGATGTTCAGGCGACGCGACTGTGGACGCGCGTCCACGACGCTGGCCGGAAGGCAACAGTGCTCAACGTTCCCGTGACGTTTCCACCCGAGCGCGGCATTCAGCGGATGGTCTCCGGCTTTCTCTCTCCAGGTATCGACGAGGCGGCCTATCCCGACGAAATCAGGACATACCTCCGGGAAATCGAGTACCGAATCGACGTGGACGCCAGACTCGGCAACAGAGACGACAAGACCGCGTTCCTCGAAGACGCCCACGAGACCCTCGACAGGCGCTTCGAGGCGTTCAAACACTACATCGAACTCGACGACTGGGACCTCTTTTTCGGTGTGTTCATGACCCCCGACCGGATCAACCACTTCCTGTTCCGTGACTACGAACACGACGGTGAGTACTACGACGAGTTCATGGCGTTCTATCGAACACTCGACCGATACATCGGGGAGTTGCGAGACGCTCTCGAGGACGACGTCACGCTCGTGGTTGCCTCGGATCACGGCTTCACCACGCTGGATTACGAGGTCGACTGCAACGAGTGGCTCCGTCGCGAGGGGTGGCTCGAATTCGACACGGACGACCCCGAGGGACTCTCCGACATCGCAGACTCGGCGCGGGCGTACTCGCTCATTCCAGGACGGTTCTATCTCAACCTCGAAGGGAGAGAGCCTCGCGGCTCTGTGAGCGAAGACGACTACAACTCGGTGCGCAACGAGCTACGGTCACAGCTCGAAACGATGACTGGTCCCGATGGGAGGCAAGTAATCGACCGCATCGAGACGAAAGAGGAGGCGTTTCGTGGTGCCCACGACGAAATCTCGCCCGACCTCGTCGCCATCCCCCGGGACGGTTTCGACCTCAAAGGTGCGTTCAACGGCGACAGAGACGTGTTCACGACCGGACCACGAAACGGGATGCACACGTTCGACGACGCCTGCCTGTTCATCGACCACCCCAGCGCACGGGTGCAAGACGCCGACCTCTACGACATCGCACCCACGATTCTCACGCTGCTCGACCTCGAGTACAACCGCTCTGAGTTCGACGGTGCGACGCGCGTAAAGTGAGCAGGAGTGTCGTACTCAGAGGGAATCACTGCAGGCGCTGGGTAGTCTCGATAAGTGGATGATGAGCGTAATCGACTGCTTCGATGTCCGCGATGCTTTCGAGGCTCTCTTTCTCGGCGGTTTTCGCCATCCCGATATCGACCGGTTCGTCGATGACGATGACGTACGCCTCCATCTCGTCGATGCCGAGATCACTCGCTGCTTTGACACGGTGGTGTCCATCCGCGAGCAGGAAGTCTCTGGGCGTTTCGACGACGACCAGCGGTTCGGCAAGCCCTCGTTCGAGTTCGTACTTGCGACCTTCGAGTTCGTCTGCGTACACTTTCCCCTGAGTCGGCGTCAGCGCCGATAACTCGACCGTACGGCGCTGCTCCGTGACGTCGACCTCGTGGATGTTTTCGAGGGTACGCATCAGTTTTTCGACCTTACCGGGGGTCGCACGCTCGATCTGACTCCGGATTACGTCCGCATTCGAGATGATGCCGACCAGATTACCGGTGTCGTCGACCACCGGGAGACGTCGAATTCCAGAACGAAGAATCACACGAGCAGCGTCGTTGAGTTTCATCTCCGGGTGGGCGACGAGCAGGTCTGTCGTCATAATCTTGAAAATCGCCTCGTTCTCGTCTTCGAGCAGGAGGTCACGGGCCGCAACGAACCCCTCGACGTGGCGACCATCGCACACAGGAAAGCCGCTGTGGTCGTCGCTCTCGGCGATTCGTCGAGCCACCTCCCCGACCCTGTCGTCTGGTGAAACCGTCGCGACATCCCGGGTCATGTAGTCTCTGACCCTGGCGTTGTTACTTCCTGTCATCATCCCAACCAACGGTCGGTGAGAGCAAAAACCTCTCGTCTGCTCTCCAGCGTAGTGTCCCGTTATGTCCCTTCGTCGTTTTCATCGGCGTGTTCCAGCAAGTCGGCCTGATCGACCTCCTCACGGACGAGATACTGGTCGGTGTCGAACTCACCGCTGAGGCCGGTCGTCTGGTGTGGTGTGTTCACCTTGACGGCTTCGAGAAACCGGTCGGAGACGACGCTTTCGACAATCTCACGAAGCGACTCCTCCCGGTCGTCGACTGCTTCGAGGATGCCGAGTGGAATCTGTGCCCCGGCCATGTCGACGTGCCCGCCAGCACTGCCGATAGGGTCGAACGCCTCCCGAAGCGTCTCGCCGATGTCGACGTAATTTCCGCGCGAGCGAGCAGAGACGAAAATCGTGTCCTCAGCAATCCCGTACACCATCGTGGTATGAATGTCGTCGAGCAACAACAGACGCTCGGCGGCCTGTGCCAGGGCGTCCCGTTCGGAGAGTTCACCGACGCAACTCAACAGCACATTACCCACAATATGCCGATTCTGGATAGCGCGAGCAACCGTCTCAACCGTCGATGCGCTGACCGACGGCGACTCAATTCGTTCGAGCACACCGAGGTTAGCCACCGAGACGAGCGTCGCCGCCGCTTCGAAATCGACCTGTGATACCTCCCGTGTGAACGCCTTGGTGTCGACGTGAATGCCGAACAACAGCGCGGTCGCGACCGTCTCGTCGAGGTCGATGCCGAACAGTTCGAGGTACGCGACGAGGAGCGTGCTGGTCGCACCGACACCGCTTCGGAGGTCGACGAACCGCGCATCCACCGGCATCCGCGGTGGGTGGTGGTCGATGACGATGTCGACAGCGCTGTCCTCGGGAAGCTGGTCGTTGACACCGGGCCGGGAGTGATCCACCAGCGCTAACCCGTCGAACTCCTCGATACCTTCTCCGCGTTCGAGGGTACGCAGGTCGAGGTCGAGCACGTTGACGAACGCTCTGTTCTCCTGGTGTGTTATCTCGCCGTAGTAACAGACCTGTGGTTCACAGCCCGCAGCGGAGGCGATGCGGGCAAGTGCGACCCCACTCGCAATCGCGTCTGGGTCCGGGTTGTCGTGTGTCAGTATCGCCAACCGGTCGATGTCTCGGAGTACTCGCCAGAGATGTTGCATCTGCTGGCCGGGGTCACCGATACGGTCGAGGATGTACGCTGCAGCCTCCCGACTGGGGTCGACGACTCGGTCGGCAAGCCTCGCTAACTCTCCGTCGAACTCCGATTTTTCTGTGTTCTTCGCTTCAGATTCTGGGGGCCAATCGGCGGACATTCTCTCGCGGCCAGTGTACGTGAGAACGTAGGCCGTGGGATGTGCCTCACGGACTGCACGAGTACTTTGGACAGCTCTGTGGTAGGATTCTTCCAACACGAACACGATGTCTGCAGACAACTCGACGAGCGCATCCACGTCTCCCGACTCCCACTGTGTGACGGCGACGCCGTCGTCTCGAAGTGTTGTCGCCAGGTGGTCGTCATCTGTGGCGACACTGACCGAGCCTGACCGGTCCTGAAACTCCTCGACGATGGTGTGGATGAGCGCGTCACTTCCGAGGAGCAACCGGTCTACCATACTGTGGCGTTCGACCCCCCGAGATTAAAAGACGAGGGTCTGTCTTGATTCGGTCTCACTTGAGACGTTCCTGCAAGAACGAGGGATGAGCAGCACTGACGCCGCCGAGACCCATAATCTCCTCATCGATTATCTCACCGAGTGCGTCGCCGTCTTTTGCCCGAACTTCCGCCATCAGCATGTGGTCGCCGCTGGAGGTATAAAGCGCCTGGATAGCGTCAATCTCTTTGAGTTTACGGGTCATCTCGACGTAGCGCTCGCTCTCGACGTCGATACCCACGATGGCGATAGACTGTCCGGAGAGTTTCTTCGGATTGACGTCAGCCGAATACCCCACGATGACGCCCTCATCTTCGAGTTTCTGGATGTACTTGCGGACGGTCGGCTTCGAAACTGCCGCCCGTTCTGCAATCTCTGCGTACGACGCCTGTGCGTCCTCTTCCAGCACGGCGAGAATACGCTCCTCAGTGGCCTCTGCGCTCATATCGTACGTTTTTCTCTGTGGGAAAAAATATCTTCCGAATCAAAAAACAAACCGCTGTGTCGTCTCCGGAGGTGCGAACACCACGTCAACAGTTGGTGTCAACCTGTGTCCCCAGAGGGATACAGACTCAGAGCAGTCCGTATCAGGTGTGACGAGCGATGAGTTCGTCAGCGGCGCGTTCCCACTCTACATCCTCGTCGTAGTAGCGCTCGGCAAGGGGCTCCTGTGGCATCTCGCCAGTGGAGCGTTTCTCCTGTCCGTAAGAGGGTCGGTCGCTGTCCTGGTAGAAACGCCCGGTCAGCACCTCGCCCTCGTGGAGTTTCGTCTCAGCCTCGTACATCATGTCGGCCGCTTCACGGCGGTCGGTCACGTCGAAGTCGTACTCGTCGGACTGCTGGATGTCGGTGTAAGGGACGTACTCCTTTGCGTCTTTGTTCCAGGTCGGGCACTGCGTGAGGAAGTCGATGTGTGCGAAGCCGTCGTGTTCGATAGCCTCGACGAGAATCTCCTGTGCCTGTCGCGGGTTCGTCGCAGCCGTCCGGGCGACGTAAGACGCACCCGACGCCAGCGAGAGTGTCAGCGGTCGGACGGGGTCTTTGGCGCTTCCCGAGGGCTGGGTCTTCGATTTGTGTCCTTTCGGACTCGTGGGCGAGGTCTGCCCCTTCGTCAGCCCGAAAATCTCGTTGTTGAACACGATGTAGGTCATATCGTGGTTCTCACGAGCGGTGTGCATGAAGTGATTGCCGCCGATGCCGTAGCCGTCGCCGTCACCACCTGCAGCGACAACCTCCAGACCGGGGTTGGCGAGTTTCGCTGCCCGAGCGATGGGGAGCGACCGTCCGTGAATCGAGTGGTAGCCGTAGCTCTCGAAGTAACTCGAAAGCTTGCCCGAACAGCCGATACCGGTCACCAGCAACACCTCTTCCGGTGAGCGGCCAACCGCAGGCATCGCGCCTTTCAGGGCTTTCAACACCGCGAAGTCACCACAGCCCGGACACCACGTCGGCTGTGGCTCGACGCCGGGTGTAAACTCTTCCTGGTTCGATTCGTGCTCCTCGTGGATTGCGGAGAATGCTGTCATCGTCTGTCACCTTGTATGTGGTCGTTGGTCGTCTGTTGTGGGGTGCTCATCTCAGTCACCTGCTGCCGGGACAATCTTCATGTTGCCGCCGGGGTGTTCCTGGTCTTCGATAGTCGCTTCGAACCCGTCGACGATTTCGCCAGGCTCGAACGGTTCGCCGTCGTATTTCAACAGGCTCGTCATCCGCGGCCCGAACTGCCCGAGTTCTTTCTGGGTGAGGCCGCGGAACTGTGCGGTCGCGTTCATCTCGACGACCAGACACTCCTCGACGCTCTCCAGGAACGACCGCACCTCGTCTTCGGGGTAGGGCATCAGGTCGCTGACCCCGAGTGCCTTGACGTCGCTGCCACGGGCTTCGAGGCGGTCGACTGCCTCGAACACGGTGTCCTGCTGGCTTCCCCACGTGAGAATGCCGTACTCGGCGTCTGCTGGTCCGTGGTAGGTCTGGTTCGAGGAGTCGCCCTCGTCGAGGTCCGCGCGGATGACGTCGAGTTTCTCCATACGGCGGTCCATCTGTATCACCCGGTTCTCCGGCGATTCGGCGATGTGGCCGACTTCCATCGACTCGTTGCCCGTCGCGAGGAACCGACCGCCTTTCTGGCCGGGAACCGACCGTGGGTTGACGCCGTCTTCGGCGTCGTGGGCGTAGCGTTTGAACTTGCCAGCGGCGTCGTGAGCGGCCTCTGCAAGCTCGTCTTCCGTGAGCACCGCACCGGGGTCAGGGTCAGGTTCGCGGTCGAAGAAATCGACCGGCACGTTGCGCATCTCGCCACCGAGTTTCTGGTCGTAGACGATTATCGCTGGCAGATGGTAGTCGTAGGCGTACTCGAACGCCTGTCGCGTCTGCTCGTAGGCCTCCTGGATGTTCCCCGGTGCGAACACGACGCGACAGGAGTCGCCTTGACTCGTGTACAGGACGAATTCGAGGTCTGCCTGCTCTGACTTTGTCGGCATGCCGGTCGAGGGACCTGCGCGCATCGCCTCCAGCAACACCACAGGTGTCTCGGTCATCTCCGCCAGCCCGAGCGGTTCGGACATCAGCGCGAACCCGCCACCGGAGGAGCCGGACATCGACTTCACGCCGGCGTGTGAGGCTCCGAGCGCGAGTGCTGCTGCTGCGATCTCGTCTTCGACCTGTTCGGAGATACCACCAAAATTCGGCAGGTGCTGTGACATGACGGTGAACGCGCTCGTCCACGGCGTCATTGGATAGCCCGAGATGAACCGACACCCGGCGTCGAGTGACGCGTAGGCAATCGCGTCACTGCCGGACATCAGCGCCTGTTCGCCGTCGTGCTCACCCTCGGGGACCTCGATGTCGTGGCCCTGGTCTAGCTCTTGGGCGTGTTCGTAGGCTGCCTGCAGCGTCTTGATATTCGCCTCGGCCATCTCCCCTGGCATCACCTCCTGGATAAGCTCTTCGAAGTAACTGGTGTCGATGCCCACGAGGGCAGCTGTCACGCCGACGCCAGCAGTGTTGCGCATGACGTCTCGTCCGTACTCCCGCGCGATAGAGCGCAGGTCGATGGGGTAGACGTGCCAGTTGTTCTCCTCGGCGTGCTCGTCGAGACCGACCGCTTGCGCCTCCTCCTCGCTGATGACGCCGGTGTCGTAGACGATGATTCCTCCCTCGTTGAGGTCGTCGAAGTGTTCGTACAGTGGCTTCAGCTTCTCGTCTCCGTAGTACGCTTCGTCGTCGGGATTGCGTGCGAAGCTGTCACCCAGCGCGAGCAGGAAGTTGAACCCGTCACCGCGGGAGCGAACCTCCGTCGACTGAGCGCGAACCTCGACGTACGTGTGTCCACCACGGATGCGCGAGGGGTAGTGCCTGTGGGTGAATACGTGCAATCCAGCGCGCATCAGCGCCTTGGCGAAGTTCTGACTCGTCGAATCGATACCGTCCCCGGAACCTCCCGAGACTCGCCACTTGAGTCCGCCTTGCGTCATCTGTTCCACCTCTGGTCGGGTCTGAGTCCCATAGTACACTCTTGACGCCTCTGGACTAAAAGCCTGTCATATTATAACAATCAACATGGTTAATCACTAGAGACGATTCGTTCCTATCGCGATGACTCGGTATCCGTACCCATCGTGATGACTCGATTCCCACCCTCAGCGTGATGACTCGATTCCCACTCTTTCAGAGCCACGCAGTCATACTTTTGCTTTGTGATGCCCAGTGTGATGTATGGATGCGCACCTGCGTGCTGGCGTCGCCATCTACAACGCTGGTGGCTATCACGCGGCACACGACGCCTGGGAAGACCACTGGCTCGCCCTCGACAGCGGGACCGAAGACGAGTTGTTTCTCCACGGACTCATCCAGTTCACCGCCGCCGTGTACCACGCCCGCAACCGCAACTGGGCGGGTGCAACCGGACTCGCAGACAGCGCCGGTGAGTACCTCGCAACTCTGCCACCGGAGTCTCGTGGTGTCAACGTGAGGGAGGTCCGACGGTATCTCGATGCGCTCGGCGACGACCCGGAACTCATCGAGCGTCGGCGACCGCTCGCACTCACGCTCGACGGCGCAGTTCTCGGACTCGCAGACCTCGGATTCGAGGCAACAGCAGTCGCCGCAGGAGTGCTGGCAGAAGAAGAAGGCTACGACGAAACACTCCTCGAGCAGGCTGCCACCTTCGCCGAAGCAGACCTCGCAGATGAGCGTGTCTCCAGCCCGTTCGTCACGTTCGTGTTCGATTTCGTCCGCGAACCCGACAGTCGAGACATCATCGTCCAGCGACTCTCCGAACACGTGGCGCGACGAGTGAGCCGCGAGAACGACGTTGCGGGGCTGTTCGACTGATTGGATTCTGAGTTCTTTTTCGGTGCCCTGTGCTGGTTCCTCGAAAGGCTTTAAACGGGAACCCGGCCTACCAACAGTAGCAAGGTGGTCCCAGTGAGACTAATCATCACCGAGAAGAACAACGCCGCGCGTCGTATTGCCGAGATTCTGAGTGACGAGACTCACGAGGTCGAGACGCAAAACGGAGTGAACGTCTACCGCTGGGGCGACACCTGTGTTGTTGGGCTGTCGGGTCACGTCGTCGGACTTGATTTTCCCGAGGAGTACAGCAACTGGCGCGACGTCGAGCCTGTCGAACTCATCGACGCCGATATCGTCACGGCACCGACACAGGAGAACATCGTTCGGGCGCTCGCACGGCTTTCGAAGCGAGCAACCCGGGTCACTATCGCCACCGACTACGACCGCGAGGGTGAACTCATCGGCAAGGAAGCGTACGAACTCGTTCGGGAACACTTCGACGGTCCCGTCGAGCGGGTTCGGTTCTCGTCGATTACCGACAGAGAGGTGCGCGAGGCGTTCGAGAATCCCGACGACCTTGACTTTGACCTGGCGGCCGCGGGCGAGGCCAGACAGGTTATCGACCTCGTATGGGGAGCAGCCCTGACGCGGTTTCTCTCGCTGTCTGCCCGTCAACTGGGCAACGATTTCATCTCCGTGGGGCGGGTGCAGTCACCGACGCTGAAGCTCATCGTCGACCGCGAGCGTGAGATCGAGGCGTTCGACCCCGAAACCTACTGGGAGCTGTTTTCGACCCTCGCAAAGAACGGCGACACGTTCGAGGCGCAGTACTTCTACGACGATGATGGGAGCGAAGCAGAGCGTATCTGGGTCGAAGACGCCGCCACCGACGCACACGAACGACTGCGAGCAGCAGAGAGCGCAACGGCCACCTCCGTCTCTCGTCGAACCCGCACGGACGAACCGCCAACGCCGTTCAACACGACGGCGTTCATCAGCGCGGCGGGGTCGCTCGGATACTCAGCACAGCGGGCGATGTCTATCGCCGAAGAGCTGTACACCTCGGGGTACACCACCTATCCACGAACGGACAACACAGTGTATCCAGAAGACCTCGACCCCGAAGCATTGCTGGAGGCGTTCGTCAGCACCGACAGCTTCGGTGAGGATGCCCAGGAGTTGCTCGCGCTGGAGGACATCGAACCGACGCGCGGAGACGAGGAAACGACCGACCATCCGCCGATTCACCCAACAGGCGAGCTCCCGGCGTGGGGCGACCTCGACGAGGACGAGTGGAACGTCTACGAACTCGTAGTCAGGCGGTTTTTCGCCACTGTTGCCGAGGACGCGACCTGGGAACATCTCCGGGTCGTCGCCGAGGCGAACGGCTGTCAGCTCAAAGCCAACGGCAAGCGACTCCTCGATGAGGGGTATCACGCAGTCTACCCGTACGGGAGCACCGCCGAGAACTACGTTCCCGATGTCGAAGAAGGCGAAGAACTCGCCCTCACAGAGGTCGAACTCGAAGAGAAAGAGACGCAGCCACCACGGCGCTACGGGCAGTCTCGTCTCATCAGGAAAATGGAAGAGATGGGTATCGGGACGAAAGCGACCCGCCATCACGTCCTCGAAAAGCTGTACAACCGTGGCTACATCGAGAGTGACCCGCCGCGGCCAACAGCGCTGGCGAACGCGGTCGTCGACGCCGCCGAGGCGTTCGCAAGCAGGGTAACCAGCGAAGAGATGACCGCACAGCTGGAGGCAGACATGACCGCTATTGCCGAGGGTGAGGCGACGTTCGAGGAGGTGACCGACGAATCACGCGAGATGCTCAACGCTGTCTTCGAGGAGTTGCGCGAGTCACGAGAGGAGATTGGCGAGCACTTACAGGAGTCGCTCAAGGCGGACCGTCGGCTGGGACCGTGTCCGGAGTGTGATGAGGACCTGCTGGTGCGCCGGAGTCGGCGAGGGTCGTACTTCGTCGGATGTGACGGCTTCCCTGACTGTCGGTTCACGCTCCCGTTGCCGAGCACCGGCGAGCCGCTGGTGCTCGAACAGCGCTGTGAGGACCACGAGATGTTCCACGTGAAGATGCTGGCTGGTCGGGATACGTTCGTTCACGGCTGTCCGCGGTGTGCCGCTGCGGAGGCCGAAGCGAGCGAGGACCGGGTTCTCGGCGGCTGTCCCGAATGTGGCGACGACGAGGGTGGAGAACTGGCGATCAAACAGCTACGCTCTGGCTCACGGCTCGCCGGCTGTACACGCTATCCAGACTGTGAGTACTCGCTGCCGCTACCTCGCCGAGGCGAGATTGAAATCACGGACGCAGTCTGTGACGAACACGACCTCCCGGAACTTCTCGTTCACAACCGCGAGGACGACCCGTGGGAGCTTGGCTGTCCGGTGTGTAACTACCGGGAGTACCAGGCCCGACAGCGCATCGACGCGCTCGAAGACCTCGATGGCATCGGCGAGAAGACAGCCGAGAAGCTCCGAGAGGCGGGTGTGGACTCACCGGACGGACTCGCAGCGGCAGACCCGGACGAACTCGCGGCGGCGGTTCAGGGAGTGACCGCAGACGCGTGTCGGGAGTGGCAAGCCCAGCTTGCGAACTAGAACAGGTCTTCGAGCGCGTCGTTGCTGAACTCCTCGACCGGGTCGCGTTTTTCGGTTTCTTCGTGTGCTTCGCGAGCGCGCTCCATGAATTCCTGTACTCGCTGGGACCGCTCGACGCCGCCGAGCAACACGAGGGCGGCGAGTCGGTCGCTTTCGAGTGGGAAGTCGCCGCCGCGCACCTGGAGCGACCCGGTCTCCTCTTCTATCCACTTGCGGCCGCGCTCAACGCCCTTGCGCGAGATTCGTTCTGGACTTCCGGCGATTACGAGCAGTGCGGCTTCGGCATCAACCGCGTTCGGGAGGCTCATCCCGGTCAGGAGCGCTTTCCGAGTCAGGCTCGTTATGGTGTTAACGTTCTCACCTGCCTCGGGAGCGGCTTCGGCGCTGGCGTAGCCGAGACAGGCGATACCACCACCGCGGAGGGTGTTGATAATCTCGGAGGAGTCGACGACGCTCTCGCCGACGCCTTCGACGACCTCACCAGATGCGAGGAGGAGACCGACACGCTGGGCAATCTGCTGGTTGATGTGTTCGAAGCCTTCTTCTATTGTTTCGTCGGTCGTGCGCCAGGCGTCGTTGTCGATCAGTATCGTCGCGTCGGACTCACGAACGACGGTCTTGAGCGACCGGCCAGCGTTCGCCTGGTACAGTGATCCCTCATCGCGGCCGGGGAGGACACCGAGGACGTACACGGGGATACTGTAGACACGCCGGAGTTCGCGGGCGAGTGCAGGTGCGCCACCGCTGCCAGTTCCGCCGCCGAGACCAGCAACGATGACGACAGCCTCTGCGGAGGTAGAGATGCGTCCGTCGAGGGCATCCATCACCTCTGATGCCTCCTCCTGCATTATCTCGGCGGCGAGTTCGTTGTCACCGCCGACACCGTGGCCTTTCACCCGGTCCTGTCCGATGAGGGCGGTGTCGATACTCAGCGAGTGGAGGTCCGCCTTCGCAGTGTTGACGGCGAAGGCACCCTGTACCGCGTCGAATTTCATCTCGTGGTCGAACTCTGCCAGCACCTGCGTTATCTTTCCGCCAGCCTGGCCGACTCCAATCAGGACGACTTGCATACCAGTGTCCTTTTCGCCACCCGCTCTTGTAATTGTTACTCCGATGGACAGCGAGAGAGACACATCGAAAACATCAACAGGCGACCATCGGAAGAAGGTGGAATCATTCACCACGGCCTCGCTCAGACGTACTGATCTTCGATCGCAGTTCGCGCTTTCGTTCCAGGCGATAGCTCAAACGTCAATTTGAGCCTACATGATGTATTTTTACGTAGATGGGGTACACCCAGTAGAGATGAGCCATCAAACTAGTTCCTCGCTGGCACTCTCCGCCACCGCAGGCCGCACCCTCGTGGCAACCGCACAGCAACTGGGGTTCTGGGGGTCGGTTCTGCTGCCGGTGACGTACATTCCTGTCCTCGTCGTCACCAGTGCCAGTTATCAGCTCCCACTTCTTCTCGGGCTGATACTCCTCAATGTCTGCTGTCTGGTCGCCGGACAAAACCATCGTCAGTGAGTGTTGTGCTCCCTCACTGTACCCACTGTCTCACAGATGTGCGTCTGTTGGCCTGAGTACAACTTTCCCCATCGACTCCCGATTCTCGATGTACGCGTGGGCGTCTCTCACCGCATCAAGAGTGAACGTCCGGTCGAGTTGTACTTCGAGTGTCCCTGTTTCGAGGTGTTGAACGAGGTCAGGAACGGCTTCCATCACTCGCATCGGCTGCAGACGGAGCGCGTGGCCGAGGTGATAGCCGAGTATCTCCTGATTTGCGAACAGCACGTTGTCTGTTCGCAGCCGGCCCGGTTCACCAGAGGCCGCACCGAAGACCACCATCCGCCCGAAGTGTCGGAGTGCTTCGAGCGAGCGACTGGTCGTCTCACCACCGACACTGTCCAGAACCAGGTCGACACCGTGGTCGGTTTCGCGGTCGACGACTTCGACGAAGTCCTCTTCGACGTAGTTTATTGGATGGTCACAGCCGAGTGATTCGGCCTTCGAGAGCTTCTCGGCTGTCGAGGCGGTTCCGAATATCTCTGCACCGGCCTCACGGGCGAGCTGGACCGCCGCTGTTCCGACGCCGCCAGCGGCCGCGTGAATCAACACTGCTTCTGCTTCCTCCAGTCGACCCCACCCGTGAAGACAGTTGTGAGCAGTCAGAAACTGGACGGGAAACCCTGCGGCTTCCTCGAAAGAGAAACCTTCGGGCACGTCGAATACACCAGTCGCATCGGCGAGGGCGTACTCAGCGTAGCCGCCGCCGTCGACCATCGCAACCACCTCCTCACCGGGTTCCCGGCCCACACCCTCACCGACTGCATCGACGACACCAGCGACTTCCATGCCCGGCGTGTACGGCGGCGTTGGGCCGCCGTGATAGTCTCCTCGTCGCTGCATGATATCTGCGAAGTTGATTCCTGCCGCACGAACCTCGATTCGGAGTTCTCCCTGCCCAGGTTCTGGTTTCTCCCGTTCTTCGATTTCGAGTCGCTCTCTGCCACCATGCCCGGTGACGCGTACACACTTCATACGCTCGCACGTTGGTCTGGACGTCAAAAAGTGTGTGGACAGGACAGTCGCACCGCTCTCGTTGCTCGCTCAGGGAAAAGCTGACCGTTGCCGAAATGTCAGCGTGTTCTAGCCGAACAGCTGGCCGAGACCCTCGCCTGCGGCGTCGTCGTCATCATCGTCGTCGTCTTCTTCCTCGGCTTCCTCCTCTTCGACTTCTTCCTCGTCGTCGTCGTCCGCGGCCGCGGCGGCGGCACCGCCTGCAGCAGCCCCGGCGGCTGGCACAGCAGCGGCGTCTTCGACTGCCTCGTCGATGTCGACATCCTCGAGTGCGGCAACCAGCGCCTTGACGCGCGATTGCTCCACGTCAACGCCAGCCGCTTCGAGAACCGTTGTCAGGTTCTCTTCGTTTATTTCTTCGCCCGATTCGTTCAGTATGAGTGCTGCGTATACGTACTCCATGGGTTAGCCAAACATTGCTCCGAGTGCTGCGCCGCTGTCCTCATCGTCGTCATCATCATCGTCTTCGTCGTCGTCAGCGTCGGCCTCGGAGTCTTCAGGTTGTTCGTCGGTCTGTTCGTCTGCTTCGGGTGCTGGCGCTTCGAGGTCCTGTAACTCCTCGGGGAGCGCCTCCTCGTCGTCAATCTGCGCTGCGAGCGCGCGGACCTGCTGGTCTGCCTTGCTGATGAGGTCCGGCATCACGTCCGGGTTCTCGATGGCTGCGTGCAGCGCCAGCGATTTCGCCTCGGCGCTGGCTTTCGACAGCTGCAGTGGAACTGTCCGCTCGGTCGGGAAGCCCGCGTTGAGTGCGAGGTTCCGTCCGAAGGCGACAGCCGTCTCGATGTCCGCCCGGTAGGCGTCGACATCGAGTTCGAGGTCTTCGGGTTCGAAGAGGATGCCCTCTGCGAACACGCCGCGAAGGTCGAGACCAACTTCCTTCGGCTCGATGTCGAGCTCTGAGAGAACGTTGGCGAGGTCTGCCGAGACCACTTCCCCGGCGTCGAGGACCTGCGAGTCTTCCATCACCTTGATCGAGCCAGCGTCGATGCGTGCGTTCGCGCCGACAGTCTGGAGGTCGCCAACGAACGGTCCAGGGTCGATTCCTGTGTCACCCTCCGGGATGACGATGTCGTTCGGCGCGACCTCGCCAGCGTTGATGGGTGCCGAGGTCTTCGACGCCTCCAGTTGCTGGTACAGACCGAACGGGTTGTCGTTCGTTCCGATGAGACCGATCTGGCCGCTCACGTAGCTCTTGAGGTCTTCGAATCCCTCGTCGACCTCGTCGAGTGCGCGTTCGAGCAGCGTGTTGCGCGAGACGCGCAACTCGGCGGTGCCGTGCAGTTCGCGGCGCATCTCCTGCAGTTGTCTGCTCGGGATGCCCGTGATGGACACGACGCCGACGCTCTCGTAGCTGTCGAGGAAGTCGGTGATGTTATCGACTTCCTCCTGTTTCCACTGCGGAATCGTCTCGGTTTTGCGCTCCTGTGTGCTCATCTCAGACCACCTCCACGGCCGGTCCCATCGTCGTCTTCACGTAGACGGAGTCGATGTTCAGCGGCCCTTTTTCGAGGTTGGCTTCGAGACGACGGATGATGACGTCGATGTTGTTCGCAATCTCCTCGGCGGGCATATCCTCCGCGCCCACGAGGGTGTGGAAGGTCCGGCGGTCGCCACTCCGTATCATGACGGAGTTTTTGAGCCGCTCGACCATCTCGACGACGTCGTCGTCGGGGCTGATTGGGTCGGGCATCTTTCCGCGTGGACCGAGAACGGTCCCGAGGTAGCGCCCGATGTTTTGCATCATCGCCTCTTCGGCGAGGAAGAAGTCGGTGTCGCCTGCCAGGCGTTTCGCTTCGTCGGTGTCGTCACCGAGGTCAGCCAGGTCGTCCGCGCTGAGAACGTCATCAGCGACTTCCGCTGCACGGACGGCTGTCTCACCCTCGGCGAAGACGACGATGCTGGTGTCCTGGCCGGTGCCTTCCGGCAAGACGACACTCTCGTCTACTCGGTTTGATGGGTCGTTGAGGTCAAGGTCTCGCAAGTTCACCGCAAGGTCCACCGTCTCGCGGAAGTTCCGCGGCGGTGCATCCTCGAGTGCGCGAGAGACTGCCTCCTCTATCTCCTGATCTGCCATTGTTCACCTCCGTAGTACGCCGTGTGGCTGCTACGGGTCAGTGAAACAGGACGATGCCTGTCTCGGCTGATACAAAGCCGATGCGACACTTAAAACCGTCGAACTGAGCGGGCGACAATCCTGTAACGGCTTGTCTCCCGCCAGTATGAGTCGCTGTTAGCGTGACAGGGTCAGTCACGGTGGCAGTACAATCGTAATTCTTTTTTTGGGTGTGCCCGGAGAGGGAGGTGAGCCGCCTTAGCTCAGACTGGGAGAGCACTCGACTGAAGATCGAGCTGTCCCCCGTTCAAATCGGGGAGGCGGCATTTTCCTGCGAGTTCGTGAGGGAGCGTCGCGACCGAACCGCGAGCAGTGAAAATGCTCCGGGCCCGATTTGAGCC
>PUMG01000273.1 GCA_003551265.1 Halovenus sp. | reverse complement strand
CTGGTCAAGGTCGTCACGAACCTGACTGTGGTTCGTGATGCGTGCGACGTAGGTGCGGGTTGTCTCCAGCATCGTACTGTATTCATAACCAATTATGAGCTATAGCGTATTAAGTTTGTGTTTGGCGTGGAATATCCGGCCCTGTCGGTGTTGGGAGAATGTGCCACTGAATGACGGCGCGTATCCACGCCGTAAACGACGTGGTATTGCGCCTGTTCCGCCTATAATTGTCCAGGTGAGAGTTCTCAAAGCTCTCCGTCGATGTACTCGGCGGCACGCAGAGCGAGTGCCGCAATCGTCAGGGTCGGGTTGACAGCGCCACCGGACGGGAAGACGCTACTCGATGCGACCCACAGGTTCTGCAGGTCGTGAGTTCGAAGCCGTGAATCGACGACGCTCGTTGTCGGGTCGTCACCCATCCTGGTTGTTCCTTTGTGGTGGAACTGAAACTGCTGGTTGGCGGGGTCACTGACTTCGGTTACCGTTGCACCGAGTTCGTCGAAGATGGTCTCCATCACCGCAATCGCTTCGTTCCCGGTTTCGAGCACGTGGTCCCCAATGTCGAGTGAGATGTGTGGGACTGGGTTGCCGTGACTGTCCTGCTCGCTCTCGTTGAGAGTGACCGAGTTGTCCCGGTGGGGTAACATCTCGACCTGGGCGTCGACGCGGAGTGCGCGATTTTCCGTCGCATGTTCCATTCGGTCGAGCAGGTCATCACCCCAGAGTGCACCCTGCAGCGGTTCTCTGAGCGGACTTCGAGAGCCAAGTGCGACACCAAGCGGTGAGACGGGGTCCCGGTTCCGAAACCGGAGGCGGAAACTCCCCGGAGAGGGTTCATCGTGGTCGTAGAACTCTTCGCTGACAGTCGTGAGGAAGTCGACGGGAGTGTCGTTCGTTGGTTGTTCGTGGAGAGCGTCGACCCAGACGACACACTCGAAGTGGAGATACTTACCGACCGTTCCACTCGAGTTTGCAAGCCCGTCAGGATACTCCCGCGAATCCGAGAGCAACAGCAGCCGTGGTACCTCGATACCACCTGCAGCGAGCACGAACTGGTCTGCGTACTGGCGGTGTTCTTCGCCCTCTGGGGTACGGTAGACCGCAGCCTCGACTGTCGAGCCTTCAGTGTCGTGTTCGAGTCGTTGTACGGGGACTCTGTCGATGACAGTCGCGCCCTCGTCTCGTGCTCTGTGGATGTGCGTGTTCCCGCTGTATCTTGCTCCTGACGGACACACAGGTGAGCAGGTACTGTAGCCCATACACTCGCTTCGGCCGTCGTACACCTCCGAGTTGATTGCGAGCGGGTTGGTGTGTGTTCTGATGCCCAGATTCTCACACGCCTCCTGGTACAACTCGTCTGTCGGAGTCGGTGGGTGAGCAGGCATCGGCGGGTCCTCCTCACGCGGAACGAACGGGTTGTCACCGCCACCAGCGACACCGATTTCTCTCTCTGCCTGTGCGTAGTGGGGTCGGAGATCACTGTACCCGAGCGGCCAGTCTGCCGCCAGCCCGTAGCGTGAGTTCATCTCGAAGTCTTTCTCGTGCATCCGGGGGCTGTGACCCGCCCAGTTAAGCGTCGTGCCACCGATGGCCTTGAGGCGGTTTCGGTTGAGTTCGACACCGAGGTTCGTGGGGGTCGACTCGGTGTACCTGTCTCGTGCATGGTCGATTCCACCGTCCCATATCTCGAACGTTCCGTGTTCTGGCCGAAGCGCTGTCTCCATCCGAGTGAATCTGTTCCTGTCGTCCAGATACGGGCCTGCTTCGAGGATAACAACGTCGTGACCGGCGCGTGCGAGCGTGTACGCCACCAGCCCACCAGCGACACCCGCACCGACGACACAGACGTCAGCCCTCTCGACTGGTGTTCTGTCTTGCCTCTGATCGGTCACAACTGTGCTTTCGGATTCGTGTTGTGGTGTACTCATTCGTCATCACTTGATTGTGTGTTCGTCTTGCGGTACGGTGCGAAGCCACCGCCGTGGCCCCTCGGATTCTCGATACCTGCAAGCATCGACCCTTTCGGAGTGGTAAACAGCGCATAGAGCAGCGAGTTGACGAGGTGGTACCGAACGCGCTCCGGAAGGGTCCCGTCTGCCCGTGAGGGCACTCGATGGACGCCCAGCGAGCGCAGAACCTGCTCCCGTCTGGTTCGAGACGGAAGCTCCGAAAATCGGTCGCCGTATGTTGTGGTGGTGATTCTGTCGAGCTGGCTGATCGTTGTCGTGAGTGAGCTGACGCGGTCGTCGTCGAGACGATTCGTGTACGTCTCGATGAACTCTGGAGTGACGGTCACCTCCGAGGGATAGACCACGTCTGCGACCGCCTGCAGGGTTTCGACATCCTGACTCGATACAGAGGGGTTGTTCCGCTGTGCTGTCTCGCTCACGAGAATTTCTGACACTGCGAGTGAGCCACCCGCTGCACCACCACCAACAGCCAACGCCTTGAGAGCGTCTCTCCGAGTGAGTTTCATGTCACTTTGCCTCCCCCCTATCACTCTGTACGTGCTGGTTCTGTACGTTCAGGAGGCCCGGCCTCTCTCCGGAGTCAACACTCGTATCTGGTTGGCGAAGCGTAAACAACCAGGCCACGAGGAACACCGCTCCAAGGACAACCTGGATCCGTCGCGCCCCCTGTCCGAAAATGTCCGGATTCACCCCGTGATACAGGAACTCGACGCCAAACTCCTCGAACGTCGTGACGTCGATTCGCTCACGGATACTGAAGAAAACTCCACCAACAAACCCAGACACTCCCCAGACAAACGGGATGGCTGCGAACGCCAACCGTCTCGTCCGTGGGAGTTCGGATTCGGGTTGAGCCACTTCCGTGCTGTCGGTCCGAGCGATGAGTGCAGAGGTGACGGCAGCAAGCGGGACGCCAGCGACGACCGTCGCCAGCAGATATCGGGCAGCGTACTCCGGCAGCGTCACGTAGAACGGAAACAGGCCGAGCAGTTCACCACCCCAGGCGAGAAACGCCGCGGCACCGACCGACCCGACGACAGTCAGCCGTGCAAAGTGAACCCATCCACTCAGTCCTGTTAATTGTTCATCAAGAGAGCTGAAATACAGCGTCCAGCCGCGCCAGGAGACAACCGCCAGGAGAAACAGCGACAGTGCCTCGAACAGTGTCCAGAGAGGCATTCCAGCGTGAAAGATACCAACAACGAGCGCCCCTGCTGCGATTCCGGCCGCTGCGGGGATACCAAAGAAGATGCCGAGTGGGATGGCCAGGCCAGCACTCGGTGTGAGTGGAGTCGAACCGACCGCGACGACACCATCGAGGAGAAAGCGAACCAGCAGATACCCGAAACAGATGGACGTCGCTGTGAGTATCCACGGTCGAATGGACGCACTAATCTTCCCCATCGTTAGTATCGCCGAAGGGCGGTCGAGACATTACTAATGAGCGCCTACTCCGGTGAGAGAAGGCAGTTACGGAAAGTCGAGGAGTGGAGCGGATTTCCAGACAACCATGAGACAAACGTAGGTACCTCTTGATAAAGTCCTTCAAAAGACAGCGTCAGAGCGAACCGTATCGCCGTGTTATTCCATATCATGTACCGAGATATTCTCGTCGCCACAGACGGAAGCACTCAGGCTCAGCGGGCAGCAGACCACGCCCTCGGGCTTGGTCGAGCACTCGACGCGGACGTCCATGCCCTGGTCGTACTCACGATTGGGTTGACCAAACGCGACCAGATTCGGGCAGATCCTGAACGGGAAGCCGACGAACTGCTCGCCACAATCAAAGAGACTGGTGACGAAAAAGGGGTCGCAGTCACGACAGAGACCCGAACTGGTGATCCGTGTCAAACGATTGTGGAGGTCACAACAGAACGAGATGCCGACCTTGTCATCATGGGCGCAACTGCCGGAAGCAAAGTCGACCGGCTCATACACGGAAGCACGACTCAGTGTGTCGCGAACAGCTCGCCAGTTCCGGTCCTGTCAGTCGGTTCGAAGGCACGGCCTGTGTTCGAGCAACCCGAAGACCCACAGTTTCGGTTTCACTGTCCCAGCTGTAATAGCACGCTCACAGTCGATGCAGAAACCAGAGACGCACTGACTGAGCGAGGGTGCATCCTCTGTGGTGCATCAGCTCCTGATGATGCGTTCACTGCAATCGGAGGTGAGAGCGAATGACGATTGCACAGCAGATCGCGATGTCCGACGAAGAGATTCACGAATTTCTGGCCGCCCGGCAGACTGCCGTGATGGCAGTCGACATCGATGACGGGCCGTACGCAGTGCCGATAACCTACCGGTTCGACCCGGAGACCGAGACGTTCTACTTCCGTCTCGTCTATCCTCGCCAAAGCGAGAAACGGCAGTTTATCCCGGACGTTCCCGAGAGTTGGCTCATCTCCTACAGCGAGGAGGACCCGCTGTATCAGAGCGTCATTGCAAAGGGACGACCAGAGGAGATACGACAGGACGAAATTACACCGGAACACGTCGTCCAGCTCGGCCAGACGAGCAGACCGCTGTTCGAGATGTGGCGTTCCTCGCGGTCGGACGTCGATATTCGTCTCTACGAGATGCAAGCAGAGGAGCTGAGCGGTCGCCGTATCGAAGCTATCGAGGACGAGTAAGTCGTCACAGACCGAGCCCAGTACCGAGCTGGTCACAGGTAAGCTAACCCACGACTAAAGTCGTGGGCTTTCACCATGGACTCCCGCTCTAACCAAATCTGGTGCGGCTGTGACACCGCTCGCGTTCAACATCCCGGTGTTCAAGCGCACGCCTACGGG
>PUMG01000156.1 GCA_003551265.1 Halovenus sp. | reverse complement strand
GAGGATGAAAATCGAGAACAGCAGTATCATCATCAGCGTCAGGTTCAGGTTGCTCAGCCGCCGTATCCCCTTGTCGAGTCCGAGGAACACTGAGATCATCGCCAGTCCCGTGACGAATGCGACGATGGCGACCGCGACGAGCATGCTCTCTGGGACCGATGGGAACGCCCCGATTTCGTCGCCAACGAACGTCAACCCTGCGTTGATCTGTAACGCCCCCAGTCCGAGCGACGTCACCAGCCCGAACAGCGTGGCGAAGATGGTGAAGATGTCGATGACGTGTCCCGGCCAGCCGTAGATGCGCTCACCGAGCACCGGCCAGAACACCGACCGGAACGTCAGCGGCAGGCCGCGGTTGAACGAGAAGAACGCCAGGCCGAGGGCAACCAGCGCGTAGATTGCCCAGGGATGGAATCCCCAGTGGAACAGTGACACCGCCAGTCCCACCTCTGCGGCCGCCTCTGACCCGGCTTCAGCCCCGAGGTGTGGGTCCCAGAAGTGGAACACTGGTTCGGCCACACCCCAGAACATGAGTCCAATACCCATCCCGGCGCTGAACAGCATCGCAATCCACGAGATGTCGCTGAACTCCTTCTCACCGTCTACCCCACCGAGACGTATCATGCCGTACTTGCTGATTGCAAGATACACCATGAAGATGATGATGAGGTTCGCACCGAGGATGAACAGCCAGCCGAACACTTCTGAGATTCCTTCACGTGCGTCAGCGTAGAGGGTCTCCGCGCTGTCCGGAAAGAGCAACGACAGCGCAACGAACAGCAGGATGGCTCCCCCTGCTATGATGAACACGGGGGGATTGATGTCGAAGCCCAGCCCCGTCCAGTTGTCCTCACCCGGTTCTCTGTCCGTGTCGGCGTGGAACAGGTCCCCCTGAACGCCGTGTTTGCCTTCGTCAGCCATTGTTTACCTCCGTCTCCTGTCTGATGTGCCGTTGTGTGTGGTTCATGATCATGAGTCCTCCCGCACTCTGTCGTCTGTCCGCACGAGCCCCCTCGATGTCGTGCTACTTCCTCTCATGTTACCGCTACTCGTGCGTATATATTTCAGGTGACATAGTCCACCACCTTTATTGTTTGGTTATTTCTATCAGTAAATAGCTACTTTGTGGGGAACTCGTATACGAGAGTTTCACTGGAGGGCAATAGGTTGAGAACGGGTCAGAAGCGAGTGAACACTCCACCGAGGCGATACGGCGTCGCGAGAAAGGCGATGACGAACGTCACGAACGCGAGCAGAAACGCGATCATCGCGAGCCAGATGAGAAACGGTGCCGGTCCGATCCATATCGGTCCCAGGAGGGTAAGTGCGGTCATCGCAAGGACGACGACCATGAACAGCGCCATCGAGACTCGAAGCCCCTTGAGTCGGGGGTTGAAATGACACCGTGGGCACTCCTCTTCGCCGCCTTCGAGCTCACAGCCACAGTGTTTGCAGTGTGGAAGCCCCCGCCGAAACAGACGCATGAGACGACTTGGCGTGGACAGGGGAAAAACCTGGCGACCGTCGAAAAACTAACAACAGAACGCGGAATTCCGGCGTAGCTTACCGCTCGAATCGGATTCCACCACGGCGGCGGAACAGCTTCCGGAAGAACCTGCTGATGGGACCGCCCGACAGGCTCGGCATCGCTGGCATGTAGTTCACAATCTCATCTTCCGTCGTTTCTCGCTCGACTTCTGTCATACATATAACGGTTCGAGCCGAGGGGTTTTAAGGATTCTGAATTTATATTCGGTATTCGGGAATATTTCCTCATCATTATTCATAATCCTCACTGTATCCGTGAGGAATTGTTGCTACTTCGTGCGACTGTTTCGCATATCACGACATAATTTTCGACAAAAGCACGCCTGACAGCACTCGATAGAGAGTCGTACGCTCACCAGTCAGTCAGTCACTCTCCTGTCAGTTTCCACTCGCCAGTCCGTTGTCAACTCACCGGACGGTCGTTACCTCGTATCCGGCCTCGGAAATCGCGTCGAGGATGTTCGCTGCCTGTGTTGCCCCGCTGGTTTCGATCTGGAAGATGAGATAGGCCTCTCCCACGTTCAACTCCTTGAGCGCCCGGTCGTGTCGAACGGTGTGTATGTTCGCGCCGTGGTCGGCGATGATGCCAGAGAGGTACGCCATCTGCCCGGGTCGGTCGTCGATTCGGACACGCACCCGGAGTATCTGCTCGCGTCGGGTCAGTGCGTGAACCACAACTTCTTGTAGCATTGTCATGTCGAGGTTGCCCCCGCACAGGAGAGCCATCACCGTCTCGCCTTCGACGTCGAGGTCGTCGCTCAACAGCGCCGCTACCGAGGCAGCACCCGCTCCCTCCACGACCTGTTTCGCTCGCTCCATCAACAGGAGAATGGCATCGGCAATCTGCTTGTCCGTGACGGTCACGACCTCGTCGACGTGCTCTTCGATGATCGACAGCGTCAGTTCGGAGATACCACCGGTCGCGATGCCGTCGGCGATGGTGTCGACCGAATCGAGCGTCTGAGGAATTCCCTTATCGAGGCTGTCGACGACGGTCTGTGCACCCGTTGCCTGGACACCGACGACTCTCGTTTCGGGACCGAGTTCGGCGTACGCCGTTGCGATGCCGCTGATGAGTCCGCCACCACCGATTGGGACGATGACCGTGTCGACGGTCGGGCAGTCCTCGTACATCTCGACGCCGAGCGTTCCCTGTCCGGCGACGATGTCGGGGTCGTCGTAGGCGTGGACGAACTCCGCCTCAGAGCTCTCGGCCAGTTCGAGTGCGTACTCCGTCGCCGCCCGGAAGTCCTGGCCGACGAGTTCGACCGTCGCACCATAGTCGCGGGTGGCCTCCACTTTCGTCTGTGGCGCTGTCTTCGGCATCACGACTGTCGAGTCAACGCCGAGGGTCGTCGCTGCCAGCGCAACACCCTGTGCGTGATTCCCGGCGCTGGCCGCGATAACGCCGTCGAGGGCACCGCCTTCGAGTTCTGCCTGAATCTTGTTGTACGCACCCCGGGGTTTGAACGACCCAGTCCGCTGGAGGTGCTCGAGTTTGAGGTAGAGCGTCTCCGCTCCAGTCATCGACTCGAGCGTTCCGGGACGGACGAACGGCGTCTGCCTGACGACGTCAGTCTCGGCCAGTCGTTCCGCCGCCCGCTCGATATCTGTGAACGTGACTGGCAGGTCGTCTCCACTCATCGAGACCCTCCGGCGCGTGGGTGGTTCACCTGGTTATATTGGCTCATTCTGCCACCGTCAGGGCAACTCCACGGGGACGTCCTCCTGGAGGCTGGCGGCTTTCACCGTGTTGAACAGCAACATCGTGATTGTCATCGGCCCGACGCCGCCCGGAACCGGCGTGATGACGCTCGCTTTCTCGCTGGCACTCTCGAAGTCGACGTCGCCGACGAGTTTGTAGCCTTTCTCGTTGTCTGCGTCGACCCGGTTCACCCCGACGTCGATGACGACAGCGCCCTCTCGAATCATCTCTCCGTCGACGAGTTCTGGATATCCCGCAGCTGCGATGACGATGTCCGCTTCACGCGTCTTCTCACCCAGGTCTGCTGTCCGGGAGTGACAGACGGTCGTCGTCGCGTTCCCACCGGGAGCTTTCTGAATCAACAGGTTCGCCATCGGCTTGCCGACGATGTCTGAGCGCCCGACGACGACTGCCTCTTTGCCCTCCGTGTCGATGTCTGCGGCTTCGAGCAGTTTCTGGACGCCGTGGGGCGTACACGGCTTGAACCGTGCGTCTCCCGCGACGAGTCGCCCGACGTTCGTCGGGTGGAATCCGTCGACGTCCTTTGCGGGGTCGATGCTCCGGAGCACCCGGCGCTTGTCGACGTGGTCGGGGACCGGCATCTGGACGAGGATGCCGTGTACGTCCGGATTTTCGTTCATCGAGTCGACGACGTCGAACAGCTCTTCGGCTGGCGCGTCGGGCGAGAGTTCGCGGTGGAAACTCTCGATGCCCAGGTCCTCGCACGCGCGTTGTTTCATCGAGACGTATGTCTCGCTTGCGGGGTCCTCGCTCATCAGCACCGTCGCCAGTCCGGGCGTGACGCCCTCGTCTTCGAGCGTTGCGATACACTCCCGCAGTTCGTTCCGAATCAGGTCACCGACCGCATTTCCGTCGAGAACGTTGCCGTCGAGCACCCTCTCGTCGAGTTCTTCGGTCATCGTGCTTCTCCCTCCACCGTCTCTGTGTTGTTTCGTCGAATCATGGGTCTAGTCTCCGAGTCGCCTCGAGGCGTCTCTCGGTCGTCACTCCGGAGTTTCGAGTGAGACGGTTATCAATTTCCGGGTAGACACGTCCGAAAACCCACTGACTGAGTTCACCCGACGGTCCTTCGGCGGTAGCAAGCAAACCTTCCACAATTTAAAAGGTGTCTTACAGGTTGTTCACGACAGACTGTTCACGTCGGTGTGTGCTGGGTTCTGGTTGCGTCGAGAAAAGACCTAACTCACTCGCGCCCTTCTGGGCGAACGATGACTGCATCTGGAACACAGGAGAGTAGCGCTCTCCAGCACGACAGCCCACACGGCACAGGCGTTGGCTCACTTGCCAACCCGCGTTTCGAGTTGATGCCGTTCGACAGCATCGAAGAGCAGGTCTCACACCTCCCGGACGGTGCGACGATCACGATTACCGCATCTCCGACGCTCGGCCTCGAAGATACGATCGACTGGAGTGAGCGACTGGCCGAGCAGGGCTACGAAATCATTCCGCACGTCGCCGCTCGCTACGTCAGAGACGAAGCGCACCTCGCAGAGATCTCGAAGCGACTAATCGACGTCGGCGTGACCGACATTTTCGTGCCGGGCGGCGACCGTGAGGAACCCATCGGCGAGTTCGACTCTGCCTACCAGTTGCTGACCGCGCTCGACGACATCGAGTACGACTTCGAGGAAGTCGGCATCACCGGGTATCCCGAGGGCCACTCGTTCCTCTCGGACGAAACACTCGCCGACTCCATGCAGCAGAAAGCGCCGTATGCGACCTATCTCACGACCCAGATCTGTTACGACCCACAGACGATACTCGAGTGGACCGACGACGTGCGTGACCGTGGTATCGACCTTCCCGTCGAGGTTGGTATTCCTGGCGTCATGAAGTACCAGCGCCTGATCGGTATCTCTCGGAAAGTCGGTGTAGGCGACTCCGTCCGCTTCCTCCAGAAGACGACCGGTATCGTCGGCTTCATCAAACAGTTCCTCGGTTCGCGCGGCAAGTACACTCCCGACACGCTCGTCGATGAACTCGAACCGTACGTTCACGACCCCGACCACAGCATTCGTGGCCTGCACATCTACACGTTTAACCAGGTCCCCGATACGGAGGCGTGGCGACTCGCCCGTCTTGAGTAACCCCACAAAATATAACTCAGCCAGACGATTGTGCTTTCTGGGCGAGCAGCACAAACACAGACACCAGCACACGATCGACTGTCGACGCCGTAGAGACGACTGAGAGGCGCTCTACCGGCGTATCTGTAATCTCTGTTCCAGCCTGTTTTCGCTCCGTACGCAATTCTTTTATATAAACCCAGTTCGTCGTCTCTAGACGATGTCAGACAACCACGGCTCAGACCATCCGAACTATCCGAGCGTCGATCAGTCAGACCGCGTCCTGCCACGGAACCTCCGTCAGACCGGTGATGCAGATATTCAGCTGCTGATTTCGACCCGCGTACGCAAATCTCCCTTCTGGCACCTCTCCGTCGAGGAGGGCTGTTGGCGTGCCACCGTCTACAACCGCATCTACCATCCCCGTGGGATGGTCAAGCCCGAAGACGGCGGCGCAATGGCGGAGTACGACCTGCTCGTCAACCACGTCACACTCTGGAACGTCGCAGTCGAGCGCCAGATTCGCGTCAAAGGTCCCGACGCGGAAGCGTTTACGGACTACGTCATCACGCGTGATGCGACCGAGATTGAACCGATGAAAGGCCGCTACGTCATCCTCTGCAACGAGAACGGCGGCATTCTGAACGACCCCGTGCTGTTGCGCCCCGAAGAGGACGAGTTCTGGTTCTCCATCTCCGACTCGACGCTCATGCTCTGGCTGCAGGGTGTGAACGTCGAGGCAGGCTTCGACGTGGAGATCGACGAGATCGACGTCTCCCCGATGCAGATTCAGGGACCGAAATCCGTCGACGTCATGGAGGACGTCGTCGGCCCGGAGGTCAACGAGATTCCCTACTACGGCCTGATGGACGCTGAAGTGAACGGCTGTGACGTGCTCATCAGCCAGACCGGTTTCTCCGGCGAGAAAGGGTTCGAAATCTACGTGAAAGACTCCATGGAGAACGCCGAGAAGGTGTGGAACCCCGTGATGGAGTCGGTCAGAGACCACGGCGGCGACGTCATCGCTCCCTCACACCACCGCCGGATCGCAGCGGGAATCCTCTCGTGGGGCCAGGACATGGACCACGAGACCTCGCCGTTCCAGGTCAACCTCGGCTATCACGTCCCCGACAACAAGGAGGGTGACTACATCGGCAAGGAGGAACTCGAACGCCAGCAAGAACTCATCGACAACGGCGAGTATCCGTTCAACCTCAAACTCGTCGGTCTGAAACTGGCTGGCGAGCCGATTCGTGACTACGCGTCGGACTTCTGGCTCATCTCCGACCCCGAGACGGGCGAGGAGTGTGGCTACGTCACGTCGCCGTGGTGGAACCCGGAACTCGAAACCAACATCGCACTCGGCTTCGTGCCTGCAGAGAAACTGCAGGAGGAAGTCGACGCACCTCTCGACGACCGCATCTACGAACAGGACACCGACATCGAGTTCGCGGTCCACCTGCCCGACGAGTACGCCGAAGAACCCGGTGAACCCGTCTACGCGAAAGTTTCCGAGGTGCCGTTCAAGCCGTCTGTCAACCCCAGCGCCCGGGAGCAGGCGAAACTGCACGCGAGAGAACAGGCACAGGACGAATAAGCGCAGCGGTCGGACTTTTTTGTCTCACGAACAGTCTCTAAAACGGTACAGTCAAACGGATCGAGTGAGCACTCAATGGCATGATTGACGGTCTCCATGCTGAAGTCCGCGACGCTGTCCGGTGGTACTGGGAAACACTGTCCGGACAGGCCGAAGAGCAACGAGCATCCGAAAATTCGACGCGCGGACGCCGTGCTGAAGTACTGGGTGGTGGACAGATGGACGGATTTGCCGGACTCATCGAAGACGTTCTGGTCGAAGAGGGTGGTGTCCCAAGAGAAAGCGTGAAACATGACTACCACGCCACCCTTCCAGGGTATTTTCGCCACGAAAAGGAGTGGGATACTGCAGTCGTCCACGAGGGCGAACTACTCGCTGCGGTAGAGTACAAATCGCAGGCCTCCAGCTTCGGAAACAATCTCAACAACCGAACCGAAGAAGTTCTCGGAAGCAACACGGACCTGATTCAGGCGTACGAGGAAGGACTGTTCGCACCGTCGCCACAACCGTGGATTGGATATCTATTTTTGATGGCAGACACCGACGAGTCACGGGAGCCAAAACGTCTTCGAGAACCGAACTTTCCAGCGGATGATGCGTTTCAAGATGCATCGTACGTGGACAGGATGGAACTTCTGATGCTTCGGATGGTTCGACAGCGACTGGTGACGAACGCTGCGTTCATTCTCAGCGATGAACAACAGGGACTTGAAGGGGAGTACTGGGAACCGAACGAAGAACTTCAGTTCGAGCGGTTCGTTCGGAGTCTCGTTTCGCACGTTGAGGGAAACATTACGATGCAACAGAGTGAGAGCGACCACGATGAACAATAGGGTGGCTTTAGGTGTCTTCAAGTACGATGAAGTAACAATCAGCCACCGATGAAAGGACACGTCCCCACGCCGGAGGACCTGGCAGAAAAAATGGTCAGGCGGGTGTTTCGAGACAGACAGCCCACGAGTACCGACCGGATTCTGTATCCCGGCTGTGGGACTGCACCGTTTCCTGCGGCAGTTGAGCGCGTGTGTGAAGAGATGGGGTATGAACTCCCGGACGGATACGGAATCGAGTCGAACCCAGCCCATCTGGAGACAGCGCGTGGGCGCGGGTTGAAACACGTTACGTTTCACCAGCAGGACTTTCTTGGAAATGATATGCTTGAGGGTGATCAGTTCAACTACATTGTCGGGAACCCACCATACGTTCCGATAGAAGGACTGGACGAGGACGAAAAAAGCACGTACAAAGCCGAGTTCAGTACGGCAACTGGCCGGTTCGACCTGTACCTGTTGTTTTTTGAACGGTCTCTCGAGTTGCTTGCACCGGGCGGCGTATTGTCGTTTGTCACTCCGGAAAAGTTCGAGTACGTCGATACAGCGGAGCCACTACGCAGACTCCTGACCAGCGAAGACATCCACGTTGAGGAGATCGAACATATCGACGAGAACTCGTTCACTGGACTGGTAACGTTTCCGTGTGTGACTACGATTCGACGGCTCGACACCGACGAAACATCCCGACAGACTGACGTTCGTCTCAGAGATGGGACCGTACACGAGACGACGCTTCCGACGGATGGGAGTAGCTGGGCGAGTCAGATTCGTGACGCCGAGCTCGACGGAATGGAGACCGGTGCAACGCTGGGGGACGTGACCGAACGCATCAGTCCAGGGCTGGCGACCGGTGCGGACAGCGTCTTCGTGATGAACCGCGACGATGTTCCAGATGAGATAGAAAAAACGTGGGTTCGCCCCACGGTGAGTGGCAGTCAGTTACAGGAGTGCAACGGACCGTACACTGACAGCGTATTTGTCTGTCCGTACCGAGAAAACGGTGAGCTGGCCGACAGAGCTGAGCTTGGTGGATTCTATGAGTGGCTTGAGCAACACCGAGAGCGTCTCGAAAACCGTTCGTGTGTTGAGGGTGGCAAGGAGTGGTACGCCTGGCACGAAACCCCTCCGATGAGAGACCTCCTACAGCCGAAAATTGTATTTCGCGACATTGCCAAAGAGCCACGGTTCTGGGCAGAAACACGCGGTGACGTCGTCCCAAAACACAGCGTCTACTACGCGGTGCCGAAAGATGGTGTCCCGATGGACGACCTCATCAACTACCTGAACTCACCGAAAGCAAGAATGTGGATGAAAGCTAACTGCCAGAAAGCACACAACGGTTATTATCGGTTACAGTCCCGTGTTCTTGAGGACTTACCGGTCCCGACGGAGTGGGCAGACACCGTCCAGGTGACGCTCCAACCAGATGGGTCACCCGGCGCAACACCGTGGTGACAGGTTCATCCCGCTCGCAGGTGAGACCCGCTCGCAGGGAACCGCGCCTGCGGCGCGGATGCTAGACGACGGTTTCCTGAAGCGGCTTGATAGCTATCTCCATTTCTACGCCCTCGACAGTCCAGGTTTCTCGGTGTCCACCGTCGACTGACTCGAAGGTATCGGCGCGGACCTCTCTGGCGATTAACTCCTCGTGTTCGTTGACGAGGTCTGAAACCCGGTCGTCAGCAATGGTCAACTCGACCGCAATCTCTTCCTCGATGTCGAGTTCGAGTTCCTTGCGCATCTCCTGTATCCGGCGGATGACCTCGCGGGCGTACCCCTCACTCTCGATGTCCCCGGTGAGTTCTGTGTCGACGTAGACGACGCCGTTCGAATCGAGCGCTTCGAACTCTGTTGCGGAGACGTCGTCCGGTGTCTCGGTGACGATAGTGACCATCTCCTCGGTCAACTCGACATCCATGCCAGTCGCGTCCTCAACAGCGGTTTCCAGTGTGTCGAGTGTCGGCTCTTCGACCCGGGCCTCGTTGAGTGCGTTCATGACGACACCGGCGTCCGAACCGAACGCTGGCCCGAGTTCCGACATGTCTGCGTTCGCCGAGTAGCGAATCTCACCCCACTTCTCGCCCGGACGGAGCACCTCGACAGCCCGGGTGTTGAGACGGTCGGCAATCAACGCACGCTGACTCTCGACTGCATCGGCGAGTTCCTCGCTTCCCGCGTCGACGATGACGTTCTGGACGGGCCAGCGAAGTTTGCGCTCGGCCTGCTGTCGGGCGTTCGAACCCGCTTCCTTGACGGCCCGGACGACCGCAATCTCGTCTTCGAGTGTCGGGTTCTGGAAGCGCTCGTCGATGGTCGGCCAGTCGGCCATGTGAACCGTGGGGTGACCCCGGTCGCCGGTGAGCGCACCGTAGAGTTCGTCCGAGACGAGCGGGGCGAACGGCGCGATGAGCGTGACCGTCTCCTCGAGAACCCGATAGAGTGTGGCGTACGCCGCACGTTTCGATGGCGAGTCCGCCTCGTCCCACATCCGCTCGCGGACCACCTGGACGTAGAATCGAGAGACATCTTCGACGACAAATTCGAGGAGCGCATCGAGCGCACGCTCGTTCTCGAAGGCGTCCATGTGCGCCGTCACCGCCTCGACCGTGGTGGCCAGCCGCGAGAGCACCCACTCGTCGACGAGTTCGAGGTCGTCCTCGACAGCATCGACCGTCGTCGTCTCGGGGTCGAAGCCGTCGGCTTCCATGTACGGCAGCGGGAAGCGGACGATGTTCCAGAGGATGTTGAGCTGGCGCTGCATCTTCTGGGTGCTCTCCCAGGAGAACTGCATGTCCTCGCCGCGGGGGTTCACCGAGAGCAAGAACAGACGCAGCGGGTCTGTGCCGTGTTTGTCGATGACGTCGTGTGGATCGATGCGGATGTCCTTCGACTTCGACATGGCGCGACCGTCGGGCATCAGCGCGTGACCGTGCATCAACAGCGTCCTGTAGGGAACCTGGTTGACCGTCGCGGTACCCATCCCGAGCTGTGACCAGAACCATCCGCGCGTCTGGTCGTGGGCCTCGATGATGAGGTCCGCCGGCCAGAGTTCGTCGTGAGCGACACTCTCGCCCGGATAGCCGAGCGTTCCCCACGATGCGGCTGCGGAGTCGAACCAGACGTCGAACACGTCGGGGACGCGCTCGTAGACGACGCCGTCTTCGGTGATGGTGAGGTCGTCGACGGTCCCTTTGTGGAGGTCGACTGCTTCCGGGTCGACGTCCTGGTCGACGCGCTCGGCGAGTTCCTCCCGGGTACCGACGACGATTGCCTCGTCCATGTCGCCGTCCCACTCGATTGGCTCGCCGTCTGTGGTCTCACTGGGAAGCCAGATGGGGATGGGTATGCCCCAGTAGCGCTGGCGGGAGACGTTCCAGTCGGGTGCCTCCTCGACGAAGTCACGGAAGCGGTTATCGCGCGCCCACTGGGGGTACCACTCGCTGTCCTCGATGTTCGCCAGCAGGTCGTCTTTGACGTCGGTGATGGTGATGAACCACTGGTCGGTGACAATCTGGACGATGCCCGTATCACACCGCCAGCAGTGGCCGTAGCTGTGGTGGGTCTCACCCGAGTGCAACATCAACCCTTTCGACGTGAGGTCGACGATGATGTCGTCGTTGGCGTCTTTGACGTACTGACCGGCGTACTCGCCCGCCCGTTCGTCGTAGACGCCGTCGCCGCCGACAGGGCAGAAAATCTCGAGTCCGAGTTCGCGCCCACGCTCGAAGTCCTCCTCACCGTGACCCGGTGCGGAGTGGACGAGACCGGTGCGGTCGGCCTCGACGTACTCCGCGGTGTACACCTGACAGGCACCCTCGAAATCCGGCGCACCGGGAACCTCGTCGCGAAGGGGGTGGTGATACTCCCAGCCGACCATCTCCTCGCCAGCAATCTCGTCGATCACTTCGTAGTCGTCGTAGCCACCTCTCTCGACGACCTCCTCGACGCAGGCTTCGGCAACCCAGAGCACCTCCTCGGTGGAGGTTGTTCCAGACTCACGTGTGACGCGGACAGCCTGGTAGGTCAACTCGCCGTCGACAGCGACGAACGTGTTGGCGGGAACCGTCCACGGCGTCGTCGTCCAGATGACCAGGTACTCGTCGGGGCTTGCATCGTCGTCGCTCGCACTCTCGCCGCTCGTACCGTCGCCGCTCGCTTCCGAGACGCTTCGAGCCTCGCTGAGTTCGAACTTGACGTAGATTGAAGGGTCGTGGACGTCCTCGTACTCGACTTCGTTCTTGGCGATAGCCGTCTCACAGCGAGGACACTGGGTAATCGAGCGCAGGCCCTGCTCGACGAGACCGCGGTCGTTCGCCTTCGAAAAGCCCCACCACGCCGCCTCCATGTACTCCGGCGCGACCGTCCGGTAGGGGTCGTCCCAGTCCATCCAGACGCCGAGCGATTTGAAGTCCTCGGTCAACTGTTCGAGGCTCCCCTCGGCGAAGTTCCGACAGTCCTCGACGAAGCTGTCGACGCCGTAGTCCTCGATGTCCTTCTTGTTCTCGAAGCCGAGTTCCTCCTCGACTTTCGTCTCGATGGGAAGTCCGTGCATGTCGTAGCCCGGCCGGTCGTAGACGTCGTGACCGCACATCCGTTTGTACCGGATGTAACAGTCCTTCAGGCTCTTGTTCAGGGCGTGACCCATGTGGGCCGACCCCGACGTGTACGGCGGTCCGTCGAGGAAGTAGTACGGTTCGTCGTCGGCCCGGTGTGTCACGGTCTGTTCGTAGGCGTCGACCGCCTCCCAGCGCTCGAAGACCCGCGTCTCGACCGCGCCCGGGTCGTACTGGTCGGAGACCTCGCCGAAACGTCGGTTCTCCGGTGTGTCGTCGCTCATATCTACCTCATCTGTCGCAGGGGCTAAATGAGAATCGATTGAAAGTCAGAACCGTTCGAAGACGACAGCCACGCCCTGTCCGAACCCGACGCACATCGTCGCCAGCCCGTACCGTCCGTCGCGGCGGTCGAGTTCGTGTAACAGCGTGGTCGCGATGCGCGCACCCGAACAGCCGAGCGGGTGACCGAGCGCGATTGCGCCGCCGTTGACGTTCAGTTTCTCGTCGGGAACGCCGAGTTCACGCTGGCAGTACAGGCTCTGGGAGGCGAACGCCTCGTTCAACTCCACGAGGTCGAGATCATCGACCCCGAGACCCGCCGTTTCGAGTGCAGACCGCGTCGCGGGAACCGGGCCGATACCCATGACTCGTGGATCGACACCAGCGACACCGCGAGCACGGACGTGGGCGAGAACCGAGAGGTCGTGTTCGCGGGCGTACGCTTCGCTGGTCACGAGCAGTCCAGCCGCGCCGTCTGTCAGCGGCGAGGCGTTGCCCGGCGTGACCGTCGCGGCCTCGTCGTCGGCGAACACCGTCGGGAGACCGGCGAGAGCGTCCATAGACGTGTCCTCTCGCGGACCCTCGTCTCCCTCGACGACGCTTCCATCAGTCTCGACAGGAGTTATCTCGTCGTCGAACCTGCCCGTCTCGCGGGCGTCGATTGCCCGTTCGTGAGAGCGGAGCGCGAAGCGGTCCTGTGCCTTACGGCCGATGTCGTGCTCGCGGGCGACGCGTTCGGCGGTTGCCCCCATCGGAAGCTTCTCACCACCGTAGCGCTCCTCGATGGCGGGATGAACCCAGTCCGAGAACGGAACCCTGCTCATGTGTTCGACGCCCGCCACGGGGTAGACGTCGCCGTCGCCAGCCTCGACTGCGCGGGCGGCGTCGACGAGCGCCGACAGGGAGGAACCACACAGTCGCGTGAGCGTCGCACCCGGAACCGATTCGGGAAATCCGCCTGCCAGCAGCGACTGGCGGGCGAGGTTGCGTCCCTGTTCGTTCTCCTGGTTGGCACAGCCGAGACGGACGTCGTCCCACTCCACTGCGGGGACCCCGGTGCGCGTTTCGAGCGCCGAGAGCACCGTGACGACGAGGTCTTCGGGGTACGTGTCGGCGAGACTGCCGCCTTTCTTTGTCTGTGGCGTCCGAACCGCGTCGACGATGACTGCGTCTGTCATTGTGCCACATCTCGCGGGCGCAGTGGGAGTACCTTTCGCCTCATCGTGTCCGGTGGAATCGACACCGAATTGATATAGCATTGTGTGGTTTATTTCTGGGTAAGACTTCGTCGAGTGTGGCCTGTCCGGCTGGACTGGGGGATCCGCACCTCGGCGAATCCTCGACGACGCAAGCACTGAGCGCGTGGCATCTTCGCCAGCGCAGCGAGTGAACCAGCAAATCGCTCGCCCAGGCGAGATCGAAGGTCTCGCAGGTCTGGAGACGATTCACAGCTTGCCCGCAGACACCGTGGAGGGTGAAACACGAGTGTGCCGTCCCGAGGCTCTCGACTCGGGGCTTCCTGTCTCACGTCCCACAACGGTTTCATCCGACACGACGATGGAGAGAGACCACACACGACCCCGTGATTGTCCGAACGTCACTCCGCTCGGTGTCCCTGTGAAGTTATACAGCACATAATGCTATATAGAAACACGAGCAGTCTGCTCGTTCTGTCCTTCCACAGACCCTGGTGGAATAACAGCTGCATCCGCAGAGCGATGCGAGCACTACAGCACCAGTACCGTTAAAACTAAAAACTCAATTTTTGATGTGTTCAAGAGTCAAATCACTCGAGACACCCACATAAATAGTAGATATAATATGAATTTTATATTTTTATTGTAGTCTATTCTTTGTAGGCTATATTAAATCAAAAATTCTGTCTTTTTGAAGTATAGTACTACTCTGGAAACGACCGCGCTCGTGGACCTGAATTTTTGACTGATAAGCCATTGAGTCGGCCGATTTTACGCATCCCTGTCGCCGAATTCGAGTGGTGAACCACGGCACTACACTCGACAGCAACATCTGGTCGAATTCCCCGATTGTGGCTACTACAGTTTGTGTATTTATTTTTAATAGATTTCGCAATCAACCGTGCTATCTTACAGAGAGAGGGTCGAAGAACGCGTGGTTCACTCGACGTAGTTCAGATGCTCTGAGTATAAGGCTGTCAGAGTGGTAGCGACACCATAACGCTGTTAATACTGTTATCCCTGAAGTGGAATCTCACCAGTTCTCGGACCGAACACAGCGTCATCTCGGTTGGAGAACGGCTGTTCGCGAGAGCCGAACGCACTTTCGTAACGGTCAACGAGGGTGGGGATACGTCGCTTTGATACCGATGATCCGGGCAGACTGCCTGACGATCTCGGGAACGTCCTCTCTGAACCAGGTATCGTTCATCCGCGTTTTGGGACCGGAGACGCTGATGCTCCCGAGCAGTTCTCCATCGTCGGAGATGACAGGTGCGCCGACTGCACGCATCCCGACCGTCCGTTCCTCGTCGTTGAGCGCGTATCCCTGTTCGGCAACGTCCGCCAGTTCCTGTCTGAGGCGGTCCATGTCGTCGACCGTCTGGGGCGTCAGCTGCTGCAGTCGTATCTGGTCCAGAACTGCTTCGCGCTGGTCGTCCGGCAGGTGTGCGAGATACGATTTTCCGACAGCGGTCGCGTGCAAGTTGACCACTGTACCGATGTGTGAGTCCGTCTTGACACCCTGGTCGGCCAGTGTCTGGTAGATGTAGACGCCCTTCCCGTGTTCTTCGACCATTACCTGTGCCCGTTCACCCACCTCCTCTACGAGGCTGTCCGTTTCGGGCTTGGCGACGTGGTAGAGTTTGTGGCGCTGGCGAGCCTGGTCACCGAACGAGAGAAACTGAAGCCCAATCCGATACTCCTCCTCGTCCTGGATTACGTAGCCGAGTTGTGTGAGTGTCTGTAAGTGGTTGTACACAGTGCTTTTCGACAGGCCGAGAGTCTCGGCCAGTTCGGATATCCCTGCCCCGTCGTCCTCGGAGAGCTGTTCGAGTATGGCGAACGACCGTTCTGTCGCACCGATTGAAACTTGCTCTGGTGTGTTCTCTCTTACCATACAGGCGGATAAAACGGTCCTGCTATAAATACATTTCGCCACTCGTTCTTCTCTGCCGAACAGAGAGTAGTGAACGGACGGCCCGACCCGGCGGTGTCATCTGTCGTCGAATTCGTCCGACTCGGCGGTATCATCTATCGTCGAATTTGCCCGACCCGGAGCGTCGGGAGTAGAGCGACCACCCACAGAACTATAGGGGTGCTCACTCTACAGGTGTAGCAGTATGACGAATCACGTCTGGGAAGACCTGTTATCCGAACAGGACAGAGAGGTGATCTCCGCAGCAGGGTACGACAGCGAAGGCGCGTCGTCCTGGGACTCCCGGGGCATGGGAACGAACCCGCTCGTTCTCGTGATAGATATGCAACGCCTCGTTGTCGGCGCGGACGTCCCGATTATCGAGGCCATCGAAGCGCATCGCACTGCGATGGGTGAGATTGCGTGGGACGCTATCGACCACATCGAACCGTTCCTCTCGTTCGCCCGCGAGCACGGACTGCAGGTCGCGTACACCCGTGTCATCCCGTCAGGATACGACGACTCGACTCACGAAGACCTCGATATCGTCGAGCCAATCGCCCCACAGGAGGGCGAACTGGTCATCGACAAGTCGTACGCCTCCGCATTTTACGGTACAGACCTGCTCTCCCGACTGATTCGTGGCGGATACGACTCCGTTATCATCGTCGGGAACTCCACCAGCGGTTGCGTCCGCGCCACCGCAATCGACGCACAACAGCACGGGTTCGACGTTATCCTCCCCCAGGAGTGCGTCTTCGACCGCATCCAGGCCTCACACAGGGTGGCCCTGCTCGACCTCTGGATGAAGTACGCCGAGGTTCTCGAACGGGGGGAGGTCGAGCAGTACATTACCGAGATAACCGAACCGAGCGAGCAAGCATGACTCACGACATCGTCATCAAGAACGGGACCATCGTCACTCCCGAGTACGGTCAGTTAGCTGCCGACGTCGCTGTCGACGGCGAAACAATCACGGCGGTCACACGTAGTGGAACTGTCTCGGGCGAACAGGAGATAGATGCCTCCGGAAAGTACGTGCTTCCCGGAGCAATCGACCCACACACCCACCACGGCATCTACCGTGGACTGGAGGCTGACGCCGAGACAGAGTCGCGAACCGACCTCGTCGGTGGTGTCACGACCATCGGGAACTACTTCCGTCGTGCTGGTTCGTACGAAGAGATCATGGACGAGTACTTCGCGGAGGCGGAGCCGAACTACTACCACGACTACTTCTTCTCTCTCGGGTTGCTCTCCTACGAGCACGTCGAGGAGATTCCGTACATCGTCGAGGAACTGGGAATCACGTCCTTCAAGTGGTACATGAACTACAAGTACGTCGCACCGGAGAAGTTCGGCGTCGACTGCGAGATGCGCGACGACTGGGCCGACGCGCTCATCCAGATGCTCGCAGCGCAGGACGTTCCCACAACGCTGGGGTATCACTCCGAGAACGTGGAGATAACGAACGCCCTCGGTGACAGCCCGTATCTCGAAACTGACGCCGACGACGAACAGGAGCACCGCGGATACGACACGCTGGTCGAGCAGTTCCCCGATTACGCGGAGACACAGAGCATGACCGCGGGTGCGTCACTCGCCCGTCAGCACGGTTACGACGACAGTTTCTACGCCGTCCACATCTCCTCGGGACGGACTGCCGACGAACTCGCAGTGCTTCAGGAGGCCGGGTGGGGTCTCACCGGCGAGACCTGTACTCACTACCTGACGTTGACGGCCGACGAGTGTGACGAGCGTCACAACGTGAACCCACCAGTGCGCTCGAAAGCGGACCAGGAGACGCTCTGGAAACGCGTTGCCGATGGCACCATCTCGTGTATCGGCACCGACCACTGTGCCAATCTCGAAGCGGACAAGATTGGTGAAGACGTCCCCGACAGCCTTCCGGGGTTCCCGTCGAGTGCCACGATGCTCCCGCTCATTCTCTCGGAGGGTGTCAACCGTGGCCGCATCTCGCTGGAGCGAGCCGTCGAGATTACGTCGACGAACACTGCAAAGGCGTTCAACATCTATCCACAGAAGGGTTCACTGAGAGTGGGAACCGACGCGGATTTGACGGTAATCGACCTCGAAGAGACGAAAACGGTCACGCCGGAACTACTAAGAAGCGGCGCGGATTACTCTCCCTATCAAGGTCGACAGGTGACCGGTTGGCCGACCCACACCGTCGTGCGCGGAACGCTGGCCTACGAGCACGGCGAAATCACCGGCGAACCGGGAGACGGAACGCACATCGACCGACCCATCGGACTGCAGACAAACGAACGAAACTAGCCCACGAGAGACCATACTATGAAACGAACACGGTCAACTGACACATGAGAGGGACCGAACAGAGAGCCAACACGGAGGAACTGAAGAGAGCCAACACGGAGAAACTGAAGGGAGCAACCAGGCAGAGACTCCGACAGAGACAGACGAGTACAGAACGGTCGTCTGTCGAACGTTCGACACCGGACAGCCCGGCAACAGGGGCTGATGTCGAGGTGAGACAGAACCATCGGAGAGACGTATGAGTTCGGAGCGAAACGGACCGCTCGGGAGCCTCACAGTCATCGAAACAGGTTCGATGATTTCCGCCGGAACCGTCGGCCGGTTTCTGGCAGATTTTGGGGCGGAGGTCATCAAGATTGAACACCCCAAAACCGGTGACCACCTCCGTCAGTTCGGCCCACAGAAAGAGGGAACTGGTCTCTGGTGGAAGTACCTCGGTCGCAACAAGAAATCGATAACACTCGACATCTCGGTCGAGGAAGGGCAGGTCATCTTCGAGGACCTCGTCGAGGAGGCGGACGTGCTCGTCGAGAACTTTCGCCCGGGGACGCTCGAACGGTGGAACCTCGGCTGGGACCGCCTCTCCGAGGTGAATCCCGGTCTCGTGATGCTCCGTCTCTCTGGCTTCGGCCAGACCGGCCCATACAGTGACCGACCGGGGTTCGGAACGCTGGCAGAGGCGATGTCGGGGTTCGCCACTCTCAACGGCTTTCCCGACCGTCCACCGCTCCTCCCACCGACCGGGCTTGCCGACAGTATCGCAGCGCTGTATGCGACGTTCGCAATCATGTATGCGCTGTATCACCGCGACACACAGAATGGCAGCGGCCAGTACATCGACACGAGCCTCACCGAGCCAATTTTCACGCTGCTGGGTCCACAGCCGCTCCGGTACCAGCAACTCGACGAAATCGAAACGCGCTCGGGTAACCGATCGACGTCCTCGGCACCACGCAACGTCTACGAGACGGCTGATGGGGGTGCAGTCGCCATCTCCGCGAGTGCACAGCCCATCGCGATGCGTGTGTTCGATGCCATCGGACGACCAGCGTTGAAAGACGACCCGCGTTTCGAGACCAACGAGAAGCGTCTGGAGAACGTCGAGGAACTCGATGCGATCATCCAGAACTGGATGGCAGAGCGACCACGTGCGGAGGTACTCGAACGGTTCGAGGAACACGACGCCACCGTTGCACCGGTGTACTACGTCGAGGACATCATCGAGGACGAACACTACCAGGCGCGGGAGACGCT
>PUMG01000115.1 GCA_003551265.1 Halovenus sp. | reverse complement strand
TGTGATTGGTGCCACCGTGTTCGACCCAGATGCGACGATGGTCGTATCTTCGTCGTCTCCACCGAGAACCCCACACCCGGCCACTGCGACCGTGCTGCCTGCCGCAATGGTTGCAATTGCCTGGCGGCGTGTCACCGTGTACCGGGTCGTGTCGATTTCCTTTGACATCGTCAGCAACTTCCGCACGAACGTATAAGAGTGATTATAATAGCTATATACTGAAGTAGGTTATAATATAGACACGTCGATAGTGCTCAAGACAATTACTAAACTATATATTTCAATATATATGCATCCGTTCTACTATGTATTCACGGGACATTGCCGGGAATGACCGACATTGGTATGCTCCCCGAGAAGCGACCTCCAGTCATGAGCGAACGCGTCTCCGGCCCGCTTCGTCTTCGAAGCGCTGGGTTCGGTGTGGTTCTGGGCGGGCTGGCGTTGCTTGGGCTCTCGCTCGTTCTCCCGTCGTCTGTCGCAACCGGGTCGCTGGTCGGTCTCGCAATTGTGCTGGGAGCGGGGTTGCGCGAGCGCGGAACGTGGTGGGTGCAACTCTGTCTCGGAGTCGGTGCCGTCGGAGCCATCGGTCTCGTGGAGACAACCACCAGTCTCGGACTCGGATTTGAGGCGTTCGAAATCGGTGCAATCGCGGTCGTCTTCGGCGTCTTCGACGTCGTCGTGGGGACACTCATCCATCGGTTTCGGCCAGGGACGGACGCCGAAACGTGACTCGCCAGCTACTGTCTGTGGCGATTCTGGTCCGGGCAGTCAGATACAGACAGGGAGTATCGTACCTGTACAGAGATTCTCGCTGGGGCGGACAGCGAGAAATCGATGATGACGTACGATAATCCCTATACGACTCGACGCCCAAGAGAACGTATGGCAACGGCAACGCTCGGTGGAGGCTGTTTCTGGTGTATCGAGGCGGCGTTCAAAGAACTCGACGGCGTCGAGGCGGTGACCTCCGGCTACGCTGGTGGTCACACCGAAGAACCCACATACAAAGAGGTCTGCGCGGGGACGACAGGCCACGCAGAAGTTGTACAGGTGGTGTACGACCCCGACGTCGTCGGCTACGACGAGTTGCTTGAGGTATTCTTCACGATTCACGACCCGACACAGTTGAACAGGCAGGGTCCAGACGTTGGAACGCAGTATCGCTCTATCATTCTCGCACACGACGACGAACAAGAGCGCACCGCGCGTGCGTACATCGAAGCACTCGACGAGGAGTACCGGAACGATGTTGTCACCGAACTCGAACCCCTCGAGACGTTCTACGAGGCCGAGCAGTACCACCAGGATTACTTCGAGAAAAATCCCAGCGACGCCTACTGTCGGATGCACGCCGCCCCGAAAGTCGAGAAGGTCCGTGAGAAGTTCCAGAGCAAGCTCACAGAGCTGTGACTCGATGGGAGATCGAAAGCCGGATTATCGCCAGTCTGAGAGCGAGGCGGCGTCTGCGAGTCGAACTGTGAGGTACGCGTCGTCTGTGCTAATGTCTGCGAGGATAAACTGGTCTACCGGTCCCTCCTCGACTGACGCCATCACGTTCGTACTCGTTGCCGCTTCGGCCGGGACGACTGTATCCGGCTGCATGCATGATAATTACTGACACCGCGGCATAAACCTACCGAAACTCAGGTGGCGAGAATTGCCAGACCCAACGAATCCGACGAGGTACTGACGGAGAGAAATTCTGTAGATTCTCGCCCCCGGTCTCTGACTAATATCCGATATTTCTGGACTGTATCTCCGACTCCTCAACCGGTTTTCTGTACTTCCTGTATTCACATATCCGTCAGTGTGGCTACCACGAGTTCACGAAATTCGGTGTGTCAGTATACACTCTGTCTTCAGGGAAACGCGTGTACGCATCCTCTGCATTATCGCTATTGATACCAACCACAACAACAGCGAGCGATAGCGGTAGAGATTATCGGACCTGTTCAGAGAGTCTCCTCACGACCTGCGGCGAGAACTCTCTGATGACGTACGAGAATCGCGATACCTCCAACACGGACGTGCGCGCATTCCTGGAGGTAGCTCGTTCGACAGTCTCAGGACAGTTCGACAGTCTCAGGACAGTCCGAGGAACTGTTCGGCGTTCTCCCAGAGAATTTTGCGCTGTATCTCCTCGGAGTATCCGAGTTCATCGAACTGTTCGAGCCACGGTTCGGGTCTGAGCATCGGGTAGTCGGTGCCGAACATGACCTTGTCCTTCAGCAGCGTCTTCGCATAGTGAAGCACCTGGTCGTCGATGTAGCGGGGCATCCACCCCGAGAGATCCATGTAGACGTTCCCCTTTTGCTGACAGATGGCGAGTTGCTCTTTCTCCCACGGGTACGCGGGATGAGCAATCAGTATCTGGAGGTCGGGGTGACGTGCGGCAACGTCGTCAATCAGCATAGGGTTCCCGTACTTGATGTGGAGACCGCGTCCACCCGGCGCACACGCACCGAGCGTCGAGTTCCCGCCGTGAAAGACAACGGGAACCCCGAGTTCCTCGATGGTCTCCCAGAGCGGTTCGTACTCGGCGTCGGACGGGTCGAAGCCCTGGGCAATCTGCTGGAATTTGAACCCCGAGAGGTCGAGGTCCTCGACACATCTGCGTGCCTCTTCGACGCAGTCGTCTTTCAGCGGGTCGACCGAGCCGAAGCCGATGAAGAAGTCGTCGTGGCTGTCACGCACCTCGGCAACGTAGTCGTTCGGAACCGGTGGATTGCCGGTGTTCGTCTCGGCGTCCCACCCGAGCAAGACCGCACGACCGATGCCCACCTCGTGGTACTCCGCAATCATCTCCTCGTAGCTCCAGGTCTCCATCTCCGAACCAAACCGTCTGGCCGCATCTTTCATCATCTGTCCGCCTGCATCGTGAAGAAACTCGCTGGTTGGCTGGTGTGCGTGGGTGTCTATCGCCTGCCGGTCGTCCAGTACATCAATGCTCATGGTCGAACGCAGGTCTGCCCCAGTAATAGCGTTACTCCTCTGCGAACGCTTCGGACGCCTATTTCTCTCGAAGGAAGTCACCAAATGCCGTTGAGGGGAGTGTCAGTGTGGGTCATGTTAGCACAAGTAGCAGAAGTATTATCTATCCCACCAACATTTATCCGAGTATGTACTGGGGCAGTCTCCCCGACGTCTGTGCAGCAGGTCAATTATCACCAACCGAACGGTCGCCGGCGTTCGGACGCACAGTAGCACTTATTTTTAAAACAATCACATTTAATCTTCGATAACTTCCCGACACCGCTGTCGGGACACGACCGACACTGGTTCCGGGTTACGATGGCGACGGACCCGGAGCAGGTCGGCCGAAATTCGTACTGACATCGAACAACTCCCGCTGGTTCCACAGCGGGCACGCAGGTGCGAACCCACGGGACGGACCCACAACAGCAAACACACGAGACAACGACCATGATGAACGCCCACTCAAGCGTCTACGAACAGGACAGCAACGACCGTTTACAGATACTGGACCCCGATGGGAACGTTCGGCCGGACGCCGAAGTTCCCGACCTCTCCGAAGCCGAGCTACTGGCGATGTACGAGGCGTTAGTGCTCGCACGCCGATTCGACAGACGAGCAATCAGCCTTCAACGCCAGGGTCGACTCGCAACCTACGCGCCCATGACCGGACAGGAAGGCTCACAGGTTGCGACCAGTTACGCACTCGACGAGCAGGACTGGCTGTTCCCGACCTACCGGGATCACGCGGCCAAACACGTTCACGGGATGAGCCTCACGTCGCTGCTCGCGCCGCTTCGAGGGTATCGTGAGGGGTATGCAATTCCCGATGGCGTGAACGTCATGCCGGAGTACATCCCGATTGCGACACAGATTCCACAGGCGATGGGGATGGCCTGGGGCTTCAAGCTTCAGGGCCAGCAGGACCGGGCAGTGCTGTGTCACTTTGGTGACGGCGCGACTTCGGAAGGTGACTTCCACGAGGGACTCAACTTCGCTGGCGTCTTCGACGTACCAGCCGTATTCGTGTGCAACAACAATCAGTGGGCAATCTCGACGCCGGTGGAGCGCCAGACACAGAGCGAGACGCTGGCACAGAAAGCCGACGCCTACGGCATCGAGAGCGTCCGCGTCGACGGACTCGACCCGCTGGCGGTGTATCAGGCCACCCGTGGCGCAGTGCGCAAGGCGAAAGACCCGGGCCCTGGCGAAGGTCGACCGACGCTGATCGAGTCCCTCCAGTATCGTTTCGGCGCACACACGACCTCCGACGACCCAACCGTCTACCGGCCAGACGACGCCGCCGAGTACTACCGCGAGCGCGACCCCGTCGACCGACTTCGTGGTTACCTCACGAACGAGGGAATCCTCACAGACGAGCGGCAGGCGACCATCGAGAAACGGGTCGACGACCGCATCCAGACCGCTGTCGAGGAGGCGGAGTCGCTGGAAGCCGACCCCGACGACATCTTCGAGCACGTCTACGACGAACTGCCGAGGCGACTCGAAGACCAGCGTGAGGAGCTGCGTGAGTTGCGTGAAAAGTACGGTGACAGCGCGTTCTCGGAGGTGTTAGAATGAGTTCGTACGCCGACACCGTTCGTGAGAACGTCGAAGCTGCTGGTGACGAAACAGTGAGCGTGAATCAGCAGGAACTGCACGACCACTCTGCCGAGACCCTCTCGGAACTCACGCTCGTCGAGGCGGTTGCAGACGCGCTCTACACCGAGATGAGCCAGGATGAACGCATCATGGTGCTCGGTGAGGATGTCGGTCGCAACGGCGGCGTGTTCCGCGCCACGGACGCACTCTACGACGAGTTCGGCGACCATCGGGTCGTCGATACACCGCTCGCCGAAGCGGGAATTGTGGGCGCATCTATCGGTCTCGCGCTCTCGGGAATGCGTCCAGTCGCCGAGATACAGTTCATGGGCTTCGTCTATCCCGCCTTCGACCAGCTCGTCAGCCACGCCTCTCGACTGCGCAGTCGGACACACGGCCAGTCGAACGCACCACTCGTCGTACGTATGCCCTACGGCGGCGGCATCCGCGCGCCCGAGCATCACTCCGAATCGAAGGAGGCGTTTTTCGTTCACGAACCTGGTCTGAAAGTTGTCACGCCCTCGACGCCGTACGACGCGAAAGGGCTACTCACGGCCGCAATTCGTGACCCCGACCCTGTCATCTTCCTCGAACCGAAGCTCATCTACCGCGCGTTCCGTGAGGAGGTACCGGAGTCTTCGTACGAACTTCCGCTCGACGAGGCCGCAATCCGCCGAGAAGGGACGGACATCTCGGTGTTCACGTGGGGCTCGATGACCCGACCGACGCTCGTTGCAGCTGAGGAACTTGCTGAGGAGGGCATCGACTGCGAGGTTGTCGACCTCCGTAGCCTCTCACCGCTTCCCATCGACACCATCGTCGACTCCTTCGAGAAGACGGGTCGTGGTGCAGTCGTCCACGAAGCGCCGAAGACGGCGGGTGTGGGGGCAGAGATTGCAGCGACCATCCAGGAGGAAGCGCTGCTGTATCAGGAGGCACCCATCCAGCGTATCGCTGGCTACGACGCCCACATGCCGCTGCACGCGCTGGAGGACTTCTACCTGCCACAGGCGCTCAGAATCAAAGAAGGAGTTCGAGACGCCGTCGAGTTCTAGAGTTCGACCCCGCTGGGTATGAGGCTCTGTTGACGGACGAGTTGCCCGTCGCTGTCGTAGAACAAGAGCGCGTCCATCTCGTAGCGAACAGGGTCGTCGTCACGGCGCTGGATGTGAATGAAGTAGCTTCCGTTCCCATCGTCTGCGTTGCGTGCACGACGAACGACGTCACGTATCGTGTCTGCCTCCACGTTCACCTCGAGCAGGTACTCCCCTGTCATCCGATGAGTGAGGCTGAACACTCCCTGTTCGTGCTCGTCGTCGGATTGCTGAACGCGAAAGCCCGCGTCGAGCATATTCGAGGGATACAGGTTCCCGTGGTCATCTCCCAGCTGTGCGGTGAGTGTCTCTGTGGGACCGGTGTACTCGATTTCGAGCCGAGGGCTCTCGGTGTCGTCGAACGAGTCTGGCTGTCGAACAGTGACTGTGAAGTGGTCGCGCCTCATTCCGTTGTCAGTCTCTAGGAGGTGCGATACAATGAACGTAACGCCGATACGCGAATAGATGTCACCCGTTCAACAGACCACCGATGGCGCCCCCAATTGCGCTGTCGACGGCTGCAATCATGGCGAGAATTACGACCACGACGAACGTGCCCAGACCCACGACGCCACCGACTGCACCACCAACCGGACCCAGCGTGAGACCAGCGAGAGAGATGCCCAGAAGGAGGATGATGCCGAGGACAATCCCCGAGAGGCTGCCAGCGAGCAGTCCGTGCCAGAAGCCGCTGAGCAGACCGCCGCCAGCGAGGTAGCCAGCGACGAACCCGCCTACCAGCGCTGCGAGCAACTGTCCGACACCCGGTACGACCAGACCGACCACTCCGAGCACGAACGTGACGACAAACCCGGCTATCACTGCACGCCACTGTGTCATACGTCTCGTCTCGCTTCTCGTGCTGTGAGTATATACTGCTTACTCACACTGATGGACGAAAATCGACAGCAGGTCCACTCCAGAAGGTCAATCAGTCGATACCTGAGTCGCTCTCAGTCAGTCGATACCTGAGTCACTCTCAGTCAGTCGATACCTGAGTCACTCTCAGTCAGTCGATACCTGAGTCGTTCCCGCGGTCGCCTCGTGAGAGGCACCCAGAACCGTCGCGGGCGAGAGGTCGACCTGATTCCACGGCGGCAAACGGGTATCGACACCGGGTGGCTCGATGCTCGACGCGTACACAGAAACCTGTTCGCGCTCTGCCTCCGGGTCGTAGGAGAGTCCGTTGAACGAGGCGTCGGCTGCGTACTGGTCGACGAGGCGCATTGCGGCGTCGTGGTAGGTGTTCTGGAGCGCCTCGTAGTCGAGGTCGAGTCCGTTGTCTGTGAGAACTCGAAACAGAGCGTTGCCCACTTCGTCAGCCATCGTCGACAGCCCGGCACGACCCTCGACCGGCCGGTGGTCGTGTCTGTGAACACCGAGGTCGACCTGTGCGGAGTGTTTCCGGCCAGCAATGGCGTGAGCGTCGCCAAGCACGCCGAGTTCCAGACCCCACGTGCGCTGTGCCCGGATGTGGGTTGCCGCCTCGGAAGTGAGCGCGAACTCCCCCGCGAGGGGGTACCTGAACGCCGAAAGGTAGCGCAAGATCTCGGTGTCGTGCTGGTCGGAAAGTGCCTGTAGCAGGGGTACAACGAACAGTCGGGTGAGTCGGCCGTAGAGCTGTTGGTCTTCGACGCGCGCGTAATATCCCTTGACGAACTCGTATTCACCCTGGAGTGGTGCGAGCAGGCGGGGAACGTGAGACTCGCTGTACGTGGTCGCGTCGGCGTCGTGTACTGCGACGTACTTCGCCTGCGAGGCGGCAACACCCAGCCCGAGCCAGACGTCACGGCCTTTGCCGCTCTCGCCAGCGAGCCCGTGTCTCGCAAGCGTTGCATCCACGCTCTCGGCGTTACACCACAGGACAGTCACCGGCAGGTCGAAGCGCTCGACCCACTGTTCGAACGCGTACACCGTCTGTTCCGGTGCACGGAGGGGAACAACGACCCTCGCTGGACGAACCGATGCGAGCGTCTCGAAGACGTGCTCTGCCCGAACATCAGCCGGGTTCGTGCCCGCTATCGGGACGACAACCGCGCTCTCGGCAAGCGGTGCCTCCGGTGTCGGGTCTGTCAGGTCGTGCAACGTGGCGACGTACTCCTGTGCGTAATCCATCGTTCGCTCACCACTCTCCTGTCGGAGTGGCCGTCTCGGGTGTCGGTGTCTTTCGCTCTGCGAACGTCGCTCCGACCAGCGCGGCGTCGCGGGTCTCGGCCACGTCGTGGGTCCGGATGACATCTGCACCGCGTTCAACTGCCATCGACGTGGCTGCAAGACTGACGGGGAGTGCCTCTTCTGTCGAACGGTCCGCAATCGAACGCAAGAAGTTCTTGCGGTTGATGGAGACGAGCACTGGCTGACCGAACTCCCGGAACTCGGCCAGTCGCCGGAACGTCTCGCGGTCGTCTTCAAGCGTCTTGTCCTCGCTCCAGCCGCCGAAGGCCGGGTCGACAATTGTCTTCTCCGTCAATCCATTCTGTGTGAGCGCCTCGAACACCATATCCACGTAGTCGGCGCTGGCCGCCCACTCCGGCGAGCGAGCGCGTGCCCAGTCGACGTCGTCGACCGCTCCTGGTCGGCGCAGGTCGGGCGGACTCGCCATCTTTCCGACTGCAACGTCGTAGTCCCGACACACCTCGGGCATCTCCGGGTCCGCGAACCCACAGACGTCGTTGACCATGTCGAATCCTCTGTCGAGTGCGGCCGCTGCAACCTCCGCATAGCGCGTCTCGATGGAGAATACCGCATCACCACTCACCGAGTGAATGGTCTCGACGGCGACGTCGAGCCGGTCGAGTTCTTCTTCCGCCGACAGCACGTCGAGTCGCTTGTTCGCCGACTCCAGGCCCACGTCGACGATGTCCGCACCCTCACTGATGAGTGCTTCGTCAACGTAGGCGGCAGCCTCGCCCGGGTCGTCGTAGACAGAAGGGTCGTACGGCGACTCTTCACTGACGTTCAAGACCCCCATAATCCGTGGCGGGTACTCGTCTCCAATACGCAGCCCTGCTGCGTCGACGGTTCGCATGGCCGGCTATTGGATTGTGTGTATTAATGGCTGGCGATTCCGGCGATACCTCTGGTTATGTGGCAAAACACGGAGACAGTGTATAAATGACAATCCGGCAGCATGAGGCTTTTATAATCATGCGGTGTACAACAGGTATGGAATCGACACGCAAGGGACTGCGAGCAGGCCATCTGAAAAAGGACACCTACGAACGATTGCTCTGTGTCGAGTGCGACGAGAATCTCGACACGAAAAACGACCCGGACAAGATTGGACGGGTACGCGTCTGTCCCGACTGTGGCGGTGAGTGGAAAGAGATTGGATGACACGACGGTAGTGCTCTCAGAAAGATGACGGTCACAGGTGACGAGATGGCAGGTGTGGTCGACCTCTTCGGTGCCCTGCAGCGGACAGAGCTTTCACAGGCGCTCGCAGAACTTGCGTACAGACAGGGAGAGGCGTACGACCCGGAACAGTACGAGGACGGTATCAAGGAGGCACGTCGCTCCTATCATCTGGTCGCTGTGGATCTCGATAGTGAGCAGTCAGTCTCCTCGGACGAACGAAACGAGTCGCTGGGCGAAGCAGACGAGCCACTGTTGCTCGCCGGTCCACTCGCGTTCCCGGAGGTACCTCCCGATGGCGCTGACCTGCCGCACATTCTCGATATCGACGTGCGCGAGGTTGACACCGAAGACGCCCGGACACGGGCTGTCGACCGGTTCCGCAGGGAGGCACGAGACGCAATCGAGCGTGGTGAGGAGACACAGATCGAGACGATGCTCGATGCGAGTTACGAGTTCGAGACGTGGGGGGACACCGACCTGTCAGCACTTCGTGAAGAGCTGGTCACTGCCACTCCGACCAGTTAAGAGTGCTCGCCTCGTTCGAACAGGTATGAATCTCCACGGGGTACAGGCACACGAACCAGAAGTGGTGAGCGACCAGCGCCGCGAGTCGGCGGTCGTGGTGCCGGTCATCGAGCGCGACGTTCCGCATCTGCTGTTGACCAAACGTGCGGAGGACCTCTCGAACCATCCGGGACAGATGAGCTTTCCCGGCGGTCGGCGCGAACCCCACGACGAGGATCTCTGGGAGACTGCAATTCGAGAGGCACACGAAGAAGTCTGCCTCCCGCGCGAGGAGATTTCACTCGTTGGCCGTCTGGACGATATTCGGACTGTGACTGGATTCTCCGTCCGGCCGTTCGTTGCACTCGCACCCGACCACGAGTACGTACCGTGTGAGGACGAGGTCGCCGAAATCGCAGTTCTTTCGGTCCCCGAACTCATCGACCTCGACAACTACCACGGCGAATACCGTGAGCATCCCTACCACGGCCGTATCCGTCTTCACTACTTCTACGTCGACGGTTACACCGTCTGGGGAGCGACTGCCCGGATGCTCGTCCAGTTACTCGAACTGACGACCGAGTGGACTGCACCCGACGTCCAGAAGGTCGTTGAAGCGGACGCTGAGTATCCGGTTTGATGCACCCTCCAAGAACCTGCTGCAACGACAACTCTAGCTGATGAACTCGTTGCTCCGCCAGTCGACACCGTTCTCATCCTCGTCCTCGTTCGGGTCTTCAGTCACGGTGATGGAGGCCGGAACCTGCTTCCCGTCGACGATTCGAATCGCCTCGATGTCGTCGCTCTCGGTTGCCACAGCGGTCAGTGTTCCTTTCTCCGCACGCAACGCAATCTCACGCAACACCTCGAACATCTGATACTGGAGCGCCGTGTTCTGTAGGACGGTCTCGCGGTCGCCTTTGAAACAGGCGTACTCGACAAGTTCTGACTCGATCTCTTCTTCCTCTTCGAACGCTCCCCACTGCGGTCCACCACTCGACCGTGGGGGTTTCCCTGGCGGCGTCTCCGGCTCCTCCTCGTACACCCGGTTCTCCGTAACACTCGCTTTCAGCTGTGCCGTGGGTGTGTACTTGCTGATGCTGTCGTCTGCCGGGACGGCGCTGATAATGAGCGTGTTGTTTCGTCGGGTGAGCTCGATATCCGCGACTCGCTCGGGCAGGTCGGGGTCTTCAAGATACTCGTGAAGCTCTTCCAGTGGCAGTTCGAGTGTTGAGTGCAGTCTGTATACGCGGCTGGTCATGGTTGTGGTGGAGTGTTGTCCAGGTTGGTTGGCCGGGACTGGGAACAGCTCTGTACCTCCCTGTAGACGCCCCACCCATAAATGGCCTGCCCTTCGCTACGAGTCAAGACGAACCGGGCAAGTACCAATCCCCACAGGGGTGGTATTCGTGAGTATCCGTCGGTATCAGTCGTCAGCAGCGGCGGCTTCACTGCCACTTTCTTCGGTCGCCGGGGACTCCTCGTCGATACTCGGTGGGTACTTTCCTCTGTCGAGGACGAGGTCCGATTTGGGTCGGGCCATACACGTCAGCGCGTACTCATCTCGCTCATCTTCGGTCAGCCCTCGCGCTGCTGGCTGTGTCACCTCTCCCTCAATGATTTTTGCCGAACACGCCAGACACATCCCGACCCGACAGGAGAACTCCTGTGCAATACCCTCCTCGATACAGCGACTCAACACTGTCTCGGTGTCCGAGACGGTAATCCGCTCGCCGGTCCCCACAAATTCGACGGTGTACTCTGTCATATCCGATGCTACGATTGACCCCCACTAAACTGTTGAGGTTTGTTCACTCTGTCAGCTCTGACGCGCTGACTCTTCGTGTTCTCCGCCGAACAGGTCCTCGATAGTGTCAGCGAGCACGTCGACACCTATTCTGAGCGAACGTTCGTCGACGTCGAAGGTCGCGGTGTGGTGACCACCAGGATGGTCCGTTCCGACTCCCACGAACGATGCAACACCACCGCGTTCCTGTACCCGACGCATCAGGTACGTCGCATCCTCGCTCGCACCGAGTTCGCCATGGGGAGTCACTGTGTGGACGTGGTCGTGGCCCTCGGCGTTTTCGGCCACCACGGAGGCGACCGCCTCGTCGCTCTCAGCGCTGGGCGCTTCGCTCCCGCGGGTTACCTCCACTGTACAGTCGTGCATCTCGGCGGCCGAACGCAGGATGTTCTCGGCTCTGTCCCGGGTGTAGGTCATCAGGTCCGTCGTCTCACCGCGGACCTCCCCCTGGATGTAGGCGTCTTCGGGAATGATGTTCGACGCCGTCCCGCCAGCCACCTCGCCAGCGTTGATGCGGGTCGCACCGTCGCTGTGACGCGCGATTCCGTAGAGATTCGTCACCGCTGTCGCCATCGCCTGCACCGCGTTCGCACCCGCTTCGGGTTCCGCACCAGCGTGGGCCGGTGTGCCGGTGAACGCCGCGTCGAAGTGTGACACTGCGTAGAAGCCGCCCATGCCAGCGACGATCTCACCCGTCGGATGGCCAAGCCCGATATGAACCGCAAGGAGTGCGTCCACGTCGTCGAGGTGACCACTCTCGGCAATCGGTCTGCCCCCGCCGACGACCTCCTCTGCGGGCTGGAAGATGAGTTTCAGCGTCCCGTCGAACTCCCGGTCAGCCAGCTCGCGAAGCACACCCAGTCCGATAGTCGTGTGTGCGTCGTGTCCGCAGGCGTGCATGTATCCCTCGTGAACTGACCGGAAGCCCTCTTCTGTGGGCTGGTGACCGTGTCCGTCGGTCTCTTGCTGTGGCAGTCCGTCAATGTCGACCCGAAGCGCGACCGTCGGTCCGTCACCCCGTTCGAGCGTTGCCATTGTACCGGTGTAGCCGCCGGCAAGCTGGTCGAGGACGTCTTCGTCAACTTCGGTTTCGCGTGCCTGTGCCAGCCACGCATCAAGCGTCGCCTCATCGGGAACCCCCTGTCGCTCTCCGTCGGCGAGTATCTCGGGTCCGATGTGTAGTTCGTCGACCCCGAGCGTTCGGAGTTCGTCGACGATGCGTGCAGTGGTGTAGAACTCACACCATGCGGGTTCGGGTCTGCGGTGTAGCTCCCGGCGGAGCGAAACGAGCCAGTCAGTCTGAGCGGATACGGCCATACCGGAGGCGAGGGCGCTCAGTGACAAAAACTCGGCTATCTCGTTCGAGTGAACTGCTCGACGTCGGCGGCGATGTGGATACTGTCGGGGTATCTCCGTCCGGCGACCTCGCGCGCGAACTCGCTGTAGTCGATAATCTCGATGACGCGAACGTAGACCGTGTACTCCCATGTGTCGAACTCGCCGTCCTCACGAAATCCCTTGTACAGGGGAACCGCGATTTTCCTCGGCGGCTTCGGATGGGGGCCTCTGAGTTCGGCACCCTTGCGCTCGGCACGCTGTTTGATGTCGGAGACGACTGATTCGAGCAGGTCTCCATCTCCACTCGTGAGCGTGAGGCGGGTGACGAACGGCATATCCGAGGACAGCACGGGTACCGACAAAACCCATTCGTTTCAGTTCGTGTTATCTGTTCTAGATGTGCTTCGGGCGCGTCGTTCGATATTCTCATTAGGCAGGGCATAATACAGGGATACAATGAAGGAGGCCACGAGCGCGGGAGCCATCCTCTTTCGCGATACGCGTGGCCGTCGGGAGTACCTCCTCCTGAAGAGTCGTCCGGGAGACTGGGAGTTTCCCAAAGGCGGCGTCGAAGGTGACGAGGAACTTCAGCAAACGGCGATACGCGAGGTGAAAGAGGAAGCTGGAATCTCGGATTTCCGGCTGATTGATGGCTTCCGTGAGGAGTACGACTACGTCTTCGAGGCGAGCGGACAGACGATTCACAAGACCGTGCATCTGTTCATCGCTCGCTCGTTCGAGGCGTCGGCTGAACTGTCACACGAACACCGCGACCACCAGTGGCGCGACTACGAACAGGCCATCAACACCATCACTCAGGATGGCCCACGAGAGATTCTCGAAGACGCACACGAGTTCCTCGACGAGAAGTTCGACGAAGAGTGATACACTCAGTATCCGTCCCTCGAAACGGACTATGCGCCTGAACCTGAGTCCCACGACTCGCCGGAGTCGAGGTCGACCTGACTGTCGAGTTTCGAGGAGGGACAAATATCTTCGAGAACACACGCCGAACACGTCGGGTTCCGGGCCGAGCACACCGCCCGGCCGTGACTGATGAGCAGGTGGGTGAACTGCACCCACTCGCCTTCCGGAACGACTGTCATCAACTCCTGTTCGATAGCTTCGGGCCTGTGCTGGTCGGTGATACCGAGTCGGCGGGTCAGCCGCTGTACGTGGGTGTCGACAACGATACCCTCGACGACATCGTGGCCGTGCTGGAGGACGACGTTCGCGGTTTTGCGCCCAACTCCCGGAAGGTCAGTGAGCGCCGACATCGAATCCGGGACCTCACCGTCGTGTTCGTCGATAATCTGGCTGCAGGCGTCTCGGATGTAGCCCGCCTTGCTGTTGTAGTACGTTATCGAGCTGATATCCTCGGCGAGTTCGTCCTGACTGGCGCTCGCGTAGTCCTCGGCAGTCTCGTACTTCTCGAACAGGCCGGCTGTCACAGTGTTCACGCGTTCGTCGGTACACTGTGCAGAGAGAACGACCGCAATCAACAGCTCCAGTCGGTTCGAAAACCGAAGCGAAATCGTCGTGTCGGGATACTCCTCGTGAAGTCGTTCCAGCAACTCTCTCATCTGCTCGTCGGTGGATTCGAGCGTCGTACCCATGCGTGGCTGTGTGGACGGGACGTTCTTGAGACTGACGGACACGTCCCTATCACGGAAACGGTTCCCGAAGCCAGCCTGAAACGAGTTCGACGAGGACGGAAGCGAACGGATTCTCACTCGTCCAGAACGCAACCTCCTCGCCGTGGCCCTGACTGGTTACCTCCGAATGTGTACTCAACAGAACGGTGTGTTCGTCAGCGAGGAGCACCCGTCCAGTGTCGACGTCCATGTCTCGCTCGGCGGGAACACGGTACGTGATGAGAGGGCTACTGTCGGGGACCGCCTCGAGAACCGTGGGCTCCGCACTCGCCACGACAACAGTCACCCCTCGCTCGCTTGCCTCTTCGAGCGCCCTAACGATATCGTCTTCGAGGTACTCCACACTCGTAACCCCATAGAGGAGCCGATGCTCGGCCATCGCGGCAACGTCGACAGTTCGGGAGACGATGGCATCACGCGCACTGATGAGCCAGATGGATTCGCTCTTCTCGCGCGCCTCGTGGGTGTTCTTTACCCGTTCGAGATAGTCGAACGCCTCCTCGCCAGTCCGTGCAAGCTGGTCGAGCAACTGCTCACGTGCCTGTTGGAGCGGCACCGGCCGGTACGTCGTCGGCGTCGACTGCTGTGTCTCGACCAGCCCGAGCTCTTCGAGACCCTCAGCAGCGCCGTAGACCTGCGAGCGGGGCACCTCCACGACGGAACTAATCTCGCTTGCGGTCCCCGTCCCGAGTTTATGAAGCGCGACGAACACCCGCGCCTCGTACGTCGACAGTCCCAGTTGCTTCAACCCGGTCACTGCCTTATTGTCGTCTGTCATGTCGCACCCTCGCGTGAGTGGTCGGTCTCACCGTACTTATTTCTGTCTGTACTACAATACTTACGAAGGGGAATCCAGCGGATTGTTCGCGGTCGGTATAGAGATTATCGTACGTCATCATCGATTTCTCGCTGTACGTCGCAGCGGGAATCTCTGTACAGGTACGATAATCCCTGTATCAGGACGATCCGCCGAGAGTTAAGTACCCACAGGCGCATGGTGCGGATAGATGCTGGAGTTGGAACACGGATTCAGGGTTGTCGACACACACATCGAAGTCGAGCCGGACGAGCGTCGACGTCCCCGTGGAATCGGCGACCCAGAGCAGATCCAGCGCGAGATGCACCAGGCCGGTATCGTCGAGGCGCTCGTGTTTCCTGGCGAACGTGAAGAGGGCTACCTTCGAGTCAACAACGCAGTGGCGCGCATCGCTGTCGACAGACCGTTCACCGCGTTCGCACGAATCGCGGGAGTTCGGACACCGTCGGTGGGGACAGGTGCGCTGCTTCGTAACGTCGCCCGGTCACGGAGCGACCACCACACCTCTCCCGAGGACATCGAACAGTACGCCTACGAGGACCGCTTCGAGGGGTTCGTTATCGACCCGACGGTCGACGGTCTTCCCGACTCCGACGTACTCTCGGCGCTCGAATCTGTCGACAGACCGCTTTTGACCTACGGAGGACGTGAATTTCCTCCGGCCGTTATCGAGGAGACGCTGCTCGCCTACGAGATCCCGGTGATTGTCGCTCACTGTGGCGGGTATCCCCTCGATGAAGAACTCACCGACGAGATGATCGACCTCCTCAGCAGCTACGAGTCGTGTTATGTCGATACAAGTTTCGTCAGGTTCAGACACCAACTCGAACGCGCAATCATGGAACACCCCGACCGAGTACTCTTCGGGAGCGGTGCACCTGCTGCACACCCAAACGTAGCCATCATGGAGATTCTGACACTCGACGTGCCAGAGGATTCGATGCGGAAAGTGTTCTGGAAGAACGCTGCCAGAGTCGTCGAGGTGTTCGACTACCGCTAGTCCGAGACTGCGTACATATCGCCACTCAGAAACTGCGCGCACTCGCCCCCAGTCCAAAGCTGCGCGCACTCACCGCCAGTCGTATACTGTCACTTCGCGGTCTGCTCTCGAAGAACGACCCCACGGGTTTCGCCGTGGCGTCCGGTCACGGCGACGAGCACCCAGACCGGCTCTGACACCGCCAGCGAGGTTCCTCACGACACGTTTTCCCGAGCCGAACCACTCCGAGGGTGCCGTCTCACCCCGTCCAATCGAGCGAAACTCGGCGTACCCATCGGCAGCGGCGTGGCCCACGAGTCGCCGAACGACAGTCGGCCGGAGGTTGTAGTTCTTGACGAGTCGATAGGCGAGTGAGCGGTACTTCCAGCCCCAGTCGGATTCGTGCTTGCCGCCGTCGGTCCCGAACTCACGAGTGACGCACATTCCGTCTCTCCACGCAACCTCGAACGACTGCCCTGCGAGTCGGTGAGCAAGGTCACGCGACGCTCCGACGTGCAGGTACTCGTCGAAGCCGTCGAGTTCATCGAGGACGTGTCGGTCGAACGCGACGTTCCCGGCGTTGAAGTACGTCACTGACCTCCCGGCAACGCTCCGCGATTCAGATTGCGTTACGACATCGTCACCGTCGACCTGTGTGTCAGTTGGCCCAGTCACGACGTCGGCCTCGTCGAGACCGGCTTTCAGTGCGTCTGTCCATCCCGGTGTCACGGTAGCCATGTGGTCGACAAACGCGACGACGTCACCGTTCGCACGGTCGATACCAGCGTTTCGTGCAACCGGTATCGTCCGGTCTGCGAGTTCAACCAGCACGTCGACGTCGTCGCGCTCGCGGACCATACCAGTCGTGCCGTCGGAGGACGGGCCGTTGACGACGATAACCTCGACATTCGAGGCGTGTTTTGCGATGGAGTCCAGACAGCACGCGAGCTGGTCGCGGGCGTTCAGCGTCGGGACCACCACCGAGAACTCCATGTCTTTCTCTAGCGTAGACGGGGTATATAATGGCGGCGGGCTAGTTCTCGAAATTCGCAACCGTGGGCCGCGTGTTCGCTCCGGGGAACTCATCGATGGCGACCTGAGTCTGTTCACCGGATTCCATATCCCTGAGCGTCACTTCGCCGTTTTCCAGGTCACGCTCGCCAACGATGACGACCGTCTCGGCGTTGATGCTGTCGGCGTACTCCAGTTGTGCACCGAAGCTCCGACCCGAGACGTCTGATTCGACGACGTGTCCCCGCTCGCGTAGTTCTCGGGCGACAGTTGCAGCGACCGACTGCGTGTCGCCGACCTGCAAGACGTAGTAATCAGTCTGCAGCGTCTCTTCGGGCCAGACCCCCGCGCGCTGGCAGAGCAGCGAGAGTGTGGCGTAGCCGGGGGCGAACCCGACGGCGGGTGTCGGCTGTCCACCGAACCCCTCGATGAGGTCGTCGTAGCGCCCACCGCCAAACACCGCGCGCGAAACCTCACCGGTGGAGTCGAAGCACTCGAAGACCGTTCCGGTGTAGTAATCGAGTCCCCGTGCAGTCGTCAACGAGAGCGTACAGTACTCTCGGACGCCGAAGCTCTCGGTCGCAGCGAGCACGGCCTGCAGGTTCGCAACGGCGGCCGCGACACGGTCTGTTCCAGCGAACGCGACGAGGTCGTCGAGGTCCGCCTCTGGCGTTCCCAGCAGGTCGTCGAACTCTGCTGCCTGTGAGTCAGACAGTCCAGCGGATTCCAGCAGTTCGAAGTACTCGTCTCGGTCGACCTTCGCGCGTTTGTCGACAGCACGGATTGCGGCAGTCGTGTCGACGTCGGCGTCGAATCCCTCCAGCAAGCCACCGAGAATATCGCGGTGTGAGACGTGGAATTCGAAGTCTTCCCCGGTGAGTCCGAGGTTCGAGAGCGCGTCTCCAGCGACTGCGAGAATCTCGGCGTCCGCTGCCGGGTCGCTGGTGCCGAAGATGTCGACGTTCGTCTGGTAGAACTCCCTGAAGCGGCCCTGCTGTGGTTCTTCGTAGCGCCAGAACGGCCGCGTCGACACCCACTTGATGGGTTTCGAGAGCTCTTGCTGGCGGGCGACCACCATCCGGGCAACTGTCGGCGTCAACTCGGGTGTCAGCGCGACCTCTCGGCCGCCTCTGTCCTCGAACGCGTACAGCTCGTCAAGAATCTCTTCGCCGCTTTTGTCGGCGTACATCTTCGCCTGTTCGAGCGCGGGTGTCCCGATGGGTCGGAACCCGTACCCCCTCGCTGTCGACTCGACTGTCTCGATAACCTGCTGTCGAGACTGCATCTCCCGCGGGTAGAAATCACGGAAGCCCTTGATACGGTCGTACATGTACCGGGATTCGACAGGCGCCCGCTTGAAAGCACCGTCTTGGAGGCGACCGAGCAATCTCGCCTGTCCCCGACGGATACACCACGGATATTTTTAAAACGTGCATGTAGTACTGTGTATTGCTATGGCAACGAAGACGATTTCACTCGACGAAGAAGTCTACGAGCGACTGAAAGCCCGGAAAAAGGAAGGGGAGAGCTTCAGTGAAACCGTCAAGCGTCTCGCAGGGGAACGCTCCTGGAATGAAGTGGCAGGCATTCTCTCTGAAAGGGAGGTGAGAGACCTCGAAAGCACTATCGAGGAAGGACGCACTCGCTCCAGAGAGCGAAGGACGTCGTGAGTGCACATCTCACTGTGATTCGGAAACCGGCTATCGATTCTCTCGTTGCTCGACCTTGTTCAACTCGATGAGCAGTCGGAAGATGGCCTTGACGAGGTTGGCGTCGACGTCGAAGCGTTCGGCGTTCTCGCCCGCACGGTCCATCACCCGCTGTTCCTGACCCTCGTCGACTATCGGCAGGTCGCGCTGGTCTTTCACCTGTGCTATCGTGTAGGCGACGTACGTCCGTCGGGCGATGAGTTCGACGAGTTCCCTGTCGATTCCCTCGATCTCCTCGCGTAACTGGTCAAGCGTCATCTCCTCGGGACTGACAGTCTCTCCACCTCCTCGCTGGTTCTCGGTTCCGGTCATGTTCCTGTGGGTTGCTTCTCACTCATCTACCTTGACTCCCGTTGATTGTGTTCGAGAACGAAGCGTGGTCCCCGGTCGCTCATCCCAGCGCTCGGACACCGTTTCGAGCGAGCGCCGCTCCCCAATAGCGACGAAACTCG
>PUMG01000165.1 GCA_003551265.1 Halovenus sp. | reverse complement strand
GTCATCTCTGCCCACGAGTGGGTACTCCCAGGCGTAAAACGTCGAGTACATGTGGTCCGCACCGCGGTTTGCAACGGCGTAGGCCAGTCCCTGTCCGTGAAGCGCCCTGCCTTCGTGGGCAGCGAAGTCCAGCCCCTTGACCGTCCAGTTCTCGACACCGAGGTCGTCGTGACAGCGGTCGATTCCCTCAGCGAGTGTGTCACCGATACCCTCGCGGGCAGCAATTTTCTCGACCGTCTCGTGAATCAACTCGACGTCGCCGAAGGCGTCCTCGCTCGCGAGATAGGCCGCGACCGTGTTCCCACAGGAGATGGTGTCCATTCCGAGGACGTCACACAGTTCGTTCGATTTCATCACGTCGACGACGTCGTCGACCGCACAGTTCGAGCCGAAAGCCATCACCGTCTCGAACTCCGGCCCTTCAGTCTCCAGGCCGGTCTCTTCGTCTTTCGTCGGGAGTTTGCACGCGAACGCACACTGCGAGCAGGTTCCTTTCTTGTACTTCTTCTGCTCGACAGCGTCGCCGTTGATTCCCTCGATTCCCTCGAACTGGCGCTGTGACCAGTAGCGTGTCGGCATCCCCTCGACCGCGTTTGCCAGGTCCGTCACAGATGTCGTCCCCTGGCGTTTCATGATGCTGTCGCTGGTGGCGGCATCACGGTGGATTTCCGACTGGATGTCGGGAATCTGTATCGACGGAGGCGAATCCCCGTCGAAGGTGATTGCCTTGAGGTTTTTGGCACCCATGACCGCGCCGAGCCCGCCACGACCGAACGCTCTGCTCTCGGTGGTGATGATAGAGGCGAAGCGAACGAGATTCTCGCCAGCGGGACCGATGGCTGCGATGTGTTCGGCATCCAGCCCGTGCTCACCTTCTACGTACTCGGTCACCTCGGGCACCGTTGCACCCTCCAGTTCGGGCACCGGTTCGAAGCTGATGTCCTCATCAGTGACGTGGACGACGACGAGTTCGTCGCTCGCTCCTTTGAGTTCGACTGCGCTGTATCCCGTATTGGCGAAGTGACGGGACATGAACCCCCCAGCGTTCGAGGAGGCGAGACCGTCGGTCAGTGGCGAGACGGCAGTCGCGCTCATGCGGCCGGTGAAGCTCATGAGCGACTGCTGCAGTGGCCCTGTCGTGAAGTACAGTCTGTTGTCCGGACCGAGCGGGTCGGCGTCGAACGGTACGCGCTCGTGAGCGAGTCTGGTCGCGAGACCACGTCCACCCATGAACGCCGCGAGTTCGTCGTCGATTGATTCGGTTACCGAGGAGTTTGCTGTGAGGTCGAGTGAGAGGAGTTCGCCTTCTGCCTGAAGCATGCTTACATTCACTGGCCGTTTCAACGTAAGTCTGGCGTTAATCGCCTCGGACAGTGGTTAATCACTACTGATGAACAGAACGCGCGTCACATTCGTTTTAATCGATATTTGTAACCAATACTGGTTACGTAAGGGGCGAAAACCTATGTGGCTCCCGGGAGAAAGAGAGGGTAATGGCGCTGGAGGACGAGTTCAATCGGGAGGTCACGGGGATACGGGTATCGTTGACCGACCGGTGTAACTTCGACTGCGTTTACTGTCACAACGAGGGGTTAGGTGACACTCGCGGCCCGATGGATGCACAGGACGAGGAAATGACGGCCGGCGAGGTGGTCCGCATACTCGAAGTCGTCTCGGAGTTCGACGTCGAGAAGGTCAAGTTCACCGGAGGTGAACCGATGCTTCGGAACGACCTCGAAGAGATCATCCAGCGGACACCCGACAGCATGGAGGTGTCGATGACGACCAACGGGACGTTCCTCCCGGGGCGGGCTCAGGACCTCGTCGATGCTGGTCTCGACCGCGTCAACGTCTCCCAGGACGCCCTCGACAGGGAGCACTTCACACACCTGACGAAGAGTGGCGCGTACGACCGCGTGCTCGAAGGAGTCGAGGCGGCGCTCGACGCTGGCCTGGACCCTGTCAAACTCAACATGGTGGTGTTCGAGCCAACGGCTGGCTACATCCCCGAGATGGTCGACCACGTGGCGAAAAACAACGGGTTACAGCTCCAGCTCATCGAGTATATGCCCGAGATTTCCGGTAATCCCCAGTGGGCAATCGACATCGAGCGCGTCCACGACTGGCTCGCCGAGCGCGCCGAGCGAATCGAGCGCCGCGAGATGCACGGCCGTGCCCGCTACTACGTCGCACCAGAAGCTCAACGGAGACGTGAACAGGACAGTGACGTGGATACTGGCATGGTCGAGATTGTCGACCCTGTCGAGAACGCCGACTTCTGTGCGAACTGCCACCGGGTACGCGTTACCCACGACGGCAAGTTCAAAGGCTGTCTGAACCGCCACGACGACCTCCGACCCATGGGAGAGATGACGCGAGAAGAGATCCGCGAAGCGTTCAGAGCGACCGTCGAGAGCCGTGTCCCCTACTACGGTGAGTACTTCATCAGGGACGGTGACGGCTGGACGCTCAACGAGAAGTACATGGAGACACACGAACCACAACCAGCGAACGACTAACCATGAGAGTGCTTGCTATCGTCGACGGAACTGGAACCGGAACGGCAGAGATTGCTGACTCGTTTGTCGAACACCTCGAAAAACGCGGGACGGTTGGCCGCGTCGTCGAGGACAGCGAACGGACAGCGGACAGTCGAGGAATGTCCACCGGTAGGACCCGAGGGGACCAGACGTACTGGCTCTCAGACTCCGGGGAGTGGATGGGTGCTGGGACGTCGCTGTTGCTCGATGACGTTCTCGACAGACTCGCTCAGACGTGTGAGTACGCCGTCGTCGAGGGGTATCCCGACGCCCGATTGCCGAAACTCGTCGTCGGTGACGCAACAGTCGACGACGGTCGGACGCTTGCAACGGTCGACTCACCAGCGGACATCGATGTCCCGTTGATACTCGACGCACTGGAGGAGGTCGACCCCTACGAGACGCTCGGGTCGCTGGTTGCCAGGGTCAAGCGCTCGGCCGACGAGGAGTACGCCGGAGCGATTGCGACGTTCACCGGCCGGGTTCGTGCGAAAGAACACGCAGACGACGACTCGACGGAGTACCTCGAATTCGAGCGCTACGACACCGTGGCCGAACAGCAGCTGGCGACGATCAAACGCGAACTCGAATCACGCGAGCAGGTGTACGAGGTCCTCTTACATCACAAAACTGGCGTCGTCGATACAGGCGAAGACATCGTCTTCGTGGTCGTCCTTGCGGGCCACCGCGAACAGGCGTTCCGGACAGTCGAAGACGGCATCAACCGCCTCAAAGCGGAGGTGCCACTGTTCAAAAAGGAAGTGACCGTCAGCGACGAGTTCTGGGCACACGAGGGGCCCAAACACTGATACCGTTCTGACGAGTACTTCTCAATCAATGGGAACGGAGAACTCGCCACGTTCGGGGGACCCTGCAAGACTCTTCAGTAGCCGAATCGTGCCGGTTTTGCTCGGTCTCGGGTTCGTCATCGCTGGCGTGTTGTACCTGTTTCTTATCACACCAGAGGTCGCATTTGGCATCTCGGTAATTCTTTTCGGGATGACCCTCTTCAGCGCGTATCGGTGACTTCCTCTCGACCGCAGAAGCTAATTGGTTGGAAACCAAGTGTTCATATGACTCATCGGTTACTTGCTGGATTCGTCCTCTGTGTCGGGGTAGTGATTCTCTCAGTTTCTGTGGCTGCTGTCCCTGGCGGGCATCTGACTATTGGAGACGCGACGGTCGAGCCGGAGACCCCGACTGCCGGGACGCCAACGACAGTGACGGCGACCGTCGAGAGTTCGGTCGGGAGTGAGGAACCGGTCTCGATAGAGCAGGCACGTCTTCTCGACGAGAACGACACGACGCTGACCAACGCGACGAACCTGGGGACGCTCTCGCCGGGGGATACCCTCGCGGTACCGTTGACGACGACGTTCGACGAGCCGGGTGAGCGGAGTCTCGAACTCGAGATGCTCGCCCGAAACGCGACCGGGACAGAGACGACCGTCAACCGGCCTGTAACCGTCGTCGTCGAACCGGCTGCGCCGACGCTCGAAACCAACGTCGGTTCGGTCGTTGCCAACACAACCACGACAGTCACGACGACCGTATCGAATCCCACCGAGACACCCCTCCGTGACGTCGTCGTGAGAAAGGGCGGTGAACACGTCGAGACGAGTACCGACGAGCGCGTCGTCTCCTCACTCGCACCCGGCGAAGAGCGCGACCTCGAGTTCGACCTCCGTGCGGTAGGTGGTGCAAACGAGACGCTCCTGCGGACGGACGTCACCTACCGAACGCCGGCGGGGACGACCGACCACGTGAACCAGACACGCGTGTTCGACATCGAACCCAGAACAGACGACGTGGCGATTCGAGTAACGACTGAGGACACGGCAGTAGACGAGGAGGTAGCGGAGGTCGACGCTCCGGAGATTGGGATCGACATTCCGGGCTTTGGCGGAGGTGATGATGGGGAAGAGATAACGCCGAGGAGTGAGACGTTCGTGACGGTGAGCAACGTCGGGAACGCGCCGGTCTCGAACGTCGTGGTGGAGTCGGTGACAGACCAAAAACATCTGGCGACCCAACCAGTGACGACCGAACTGGCACCGGGTGAAGAGCGGTCCGTTCCGGTGTCACTGTCGGCAGTTTCCGAGACGGTCGACGTCACGTTCGAGGCCAGGTACGAGGTGCCCGCAGCGGCAGGACCAAACGACACCGAACGTGTTTCGACTGTGCTCGAACGAGGACCGACTGGCGGTACCGTAATCTTCACTGGGATCGACATCGACATCGAGGACGAGACGGCCACCGTGACCGGTGATGTCGGCAACCCTGGCGAGAGCACAGTGAGCGGCGTCGTCGTCACCGGCAAGGAGGGCGAAGAGGTCGCCCCAGTGTATCCCAACCGTGACTTCTTCGTTGGCGAGGTCGAGAGCGACGGATTCGCTCCGTTCGAGGTGACCGCCGCTGTTGGAGAGAACGCGACACACATCCCGCTCGAGGTGCAGTACTTCGTCGACGACGAGCGACAGAACGAATCCGTCTCACTCCCACTCGACGGTGTCGAGCGGACCCAGCAGGAGTCCGGCGTTCCGTGGTTGCTTTCGGTGGTGGTCGGTTTCCTCGCTCTCGCTGGAGTTCTCGTGACTGTCACTCTTTACCGACGAAGAGGGGACTGACGATGAGTCAGGACGTTACGAACCAGGAAAGTTCTTCAGAGGACGGGTCTCCCTCCGCACTCGGAGAGGAGTCGACATCGCCACTCGAAGATGAGTCGACATCGCCACTCGAAGATGAGTCGATACCAGCAATCGAGGTCGAGTCAGTGACGAAACGCTACCACGGTGCCGAGACGGTCACAGCACTCGACGATGTCTCGCTGTCGGTCGGGCGTGGCGAGTTTGTCGCCGTGGTTGGACCAAGCGGCAGCGGCAAGTCGACGATGCTGAACGTACTCGGACTGCTGGACGGGCCGACGGAAGGAACGGTTCGGCTCTCGGGGACAGACGTCACCGACCGGTCGCCAGCAGAGTTGACAGACCTGCGTCGTGAATACGTGGGGTTCGTTTTCCAGGACTTTCACCTTCTGCCGACGCTGACTGCCGTCGAGAACGTCACGCTTCCGACTGCGTTCGAACCGGGGAACGTTTCCGACCGCGCGGTCTCGTTGCTGCGACAGGTCGGTCTCGGTGACCGTCTCGAGCACACGCCGGATGAACTCTCCGGCGGACAGAAACAGCGCGTTGCCATCGCACGTGCGTTGATAAACGAACCAGCGGTCGTTCTCGCCGACGAACCGACCGGTAATCTCGACCGTGACACCGGAACGACGATCCTCGAGACGTTCAGCGCCATCTGTGACCGTGGTGTTGCACTCATCGCAGTCACACACGACGAACTCGTCACGACCTACGCGGACCGGACAGTCAGACTCGTCGACGGCGAACTCTCATCCGGTGAGCGGGGAGGGTCGGGGTATGCGACCTGAACGGCCACCGGATTCCGCAGACCGCCCGTCTCGGCTGGAACGTGAGCGTCTGGCCCGAACTGATGGCGGACGAGACGACGAGCAGTTGCCTTCGACAGCACAGCCGTTTCCACAGGCGGACAGACCCGAATCGGCGACTGGGTTAACCGGCGTCCTGTGGCGAGTCCCGGCGGTGGCGCTGGCCTGGCGCAACCTGCGTCGCAACCGGACACGGTCGGCGCTCGCCGCCCTCGGTATCTGTATCGGTATCTTCACCGTGGTGGTACTCGGGGTGTTCGGCACCGTTTTGCAGCTGTCGGCGACTCAGGAACTGGGTGGCATCGGAAACCAGGTCATCGTCTCGCCAGCGGCCGAGACACAGGCTGACGAACTCACCCCACAGCAACTCGAGATACTCGAGCGCATCTCGACGGGCCAGGGTGAACTCGTCCCGTTACACGTCGGTGACGCCGTTGCTCAGGCAGGACAGGAAACGACGGCTATCCAGGTGTACGGCACCGAGCGACCCGGGCTGCTGTTCGAGGGCGCTGATGGTGACCTCCCGGTCCAGCATCGTGACGGTGCACTCGTCGGTGCGAGCGTTGCTGACTCACTCGGTATCGAACGTGGCGGCGCAATCTCCGTCGACGGCCAGCAGTATCGCGTCGTGAGCGTGATGGCTGAAGGTGAAGATATTACGCCCATCCAGCCCGACAACGCGGTCGTTCTGCCCGAGCGGGCCTTCGGCGGGGAGTTCGACCAGGCCGTGCTGGTAGCCGACTCCCCCGAAGCTGCGACCACGGCCAGCGAAGATATCGAGGAGACGCTCAACGTCAGAGCCGAGGAGGTCGACATCTTCGAACTCTCAGAGATTCTGGACACCATCGCCGAGTTCTTCACGCTCTTGAATCGGTTCCTCATCGCGCTCGGGGGGGTCTCACTCGTCGTTGCAGGGGTGAGCATCTTCAACCTGATGCTCATGTCGACCGCCGAACGTCGTGGCGAGATTGGTGTCATGCGCGCTGTGGGTATCCACCGGGAAGACGTGCTGAAACTCCTGCTCGCCGAGGCCGCACTGCTCGGTGCCGCTGGTGGTGTCTTCGGAGCGGTGCTCTCGGGGCTGGCAGCGACGGCGCTCTGGTATTTCACGCCGGTCGGTCTCGACGTCGTCCTCGTCTGGCAGAACGCCGCCTTCCTCGTCGGTGGGCTTCTCTTTGGCATCTTCGTCGCACTCGTCAGCGGTCTCTACCCTGCCTGGAACGCTGCGAGCGAACGCCCTGTCGAAGCTCTGCGCGGATAGTTTCCAGACATCGAGAGCCGACGGACAAAAGTATGCCACTGCCCAAATTCACCGGTATGAGCACAGACGAGGAGTACATCCGGGAGGCTCTCGACCTGGCACGCGATGCAGTTTCCGACGGGAACACGCCGTTTGGCTCGTTGCTCGTCGTCGATGACGCAGTCGTCAAACGGTCGAAGAACACGACACGGACGGATGACGACATCACCGCCCACCCCGAACTCAAACTTGTACGCTGGGCATCCCGGGAACTCGACGCTGATGAACGCAGAACGTGTACGATGTACACCAGCACGGAGCCATGTGAGATGTGTGCAACTGCTGTCCACTACGCGGGGTTGAATCGAGTTGTATTCAGCGTCTCCGGACGTTCGCTTGCAGACCTGCGTGGGAAAACAAATAGCGGTGTTTCCTGTGAAGAGATTATCGAACGCAAAGGAGGCTCCACGGCTGTCGACGGTCCCATCCTCGAAGCCGAGGGACTGGGCGTCCACCAAGAGTTCTATCTCTGAAATCAATCGTGCAGGCAACTGACCCGTATCTTTATCTATCCCGCAGGGAATCGTACTAATCGGACAGCTACTGTCCATTCCAGACCCCACAACCATGAGACAAACAGAGACATCACGCCGAACGTTCGTCGGGGGAGTCGCACTCGCGCTTGGCGGTTTCGCTTCGACGGCGACCGTCGCCGGTCGAGGACCGCCAGGTGACGACCCATCAATCGAGTTCCCTGACGGCGAGGCGTTCGTCGGTCCGGACAACCCCGGACCGCTAGAAGGTGCAGTCCAGACAGAGAATGTATTCATGCCAGATGGGGGATGGGTGGTAATCCAGGGGGATGACGACGAGACAATCGGTGACGAAATAATCGGGATGAGTATCCGGAGACGCCCGGCTGGGCGGTTCAGAAACCTCCGTGTCGCTGTCTCGGCACTCGAAGAGGGAGAGTACGACCTCCGTGCAGTCCTCTTCAAAGGAGACGACGAACCGGAAGTGCCGTACGAGGACGGTACACCGCTCGACACGGCGACTATCACGTTTCCCGAACCGCTCAGTCCGGGGAACCGGCCGTAACACGGCTCAACCGCTCTGAGAGGGCCGGTCGTGATTCTTTCCGGGAGTTTTTTCGCGCTGCTCTACTCAGAGTTTCTCATGAAATCACTCGCATCCGAAGAGCCGTACCAGTGGACGTTCGAGGCGACCGTCAGTGCTGTTGATGGGACCGAGGTCGTTCTGGAGGAGACGTACTTCTACGCCGAAGGCGGTGGTCAACCCGCAGACAGAGGCACACTCGGAGGGACGACTGTCACCGACGTGCAATACAGCGATGGAGCAGTCGTTCACCATCTCGACAGTGAACCAGACTTCACCGCGGGAGACCTCGTCGAGGCAGCGGTCGATCCGACGTTTCGGACGTACTGCATGCGTGCACACACTGCGAGCCACATCCTCTATGGTGCAGGGCGACAGCTCCTCGACGACCTCGGCTACGGTGGGTTCGACATCAGTGCACCGGCGGGTGGCGAGCCGAGTGCCGAGGGGAAAGTTCGCGTTGATTTCACCACACCGACGGAGATTGACGACTCGACGCTGGTCGCACTCGAACGGCTGACGAACCAGGCCGTCTGGGAGTCCAGAGACGTCACCTGGGAGACGATGGCACAGGAGGAGGCGCTCGCGCGTGAGGAGATTGCGTTCAACACGAAAACAGAGGAGGGTCTCGACGGCGAGACCGTCCGGGTTGTGACTGTTGAGGACTGGGACGTCGCGGCCTGTGGCGGAACACACGTCCACAACACCCGCGAGATTGGCCCGGTGACTGTCCTCGACCGGTCGAACCCCGGCGAGGGAATGACGCGCGTCGAGTTCGCTGTCGGGTATCGAGCGATCGAAGCCCGTGCAACCGACCGAACGCTGGCGATGGAGGCCGCCGGCAGCCTCGAAACTGGTCTCTCCGACCTCCCCGACGCGGTGTCCCGTCTGCAGGCCGAAAACGCCGACCTCAGGGCTGAACTCGATGACATCAAGGCTGAACTGGTCGAGGCGCGACTCGCCGAGTTGTCGGAGGAGACTTTCGAGCGAGACGGCGCAACCTGGCTCGTTGGCACGGTCTCCGGTCTCGACGCGAACGCCCTTGCAGACCGGGCACAGGACGCAGTCGGAGACGGCACTGACGTGGCTGCACTCGTCGACGAGGATGGTCAGTACCTCGCGGTTGCGACCACCGGCAGCGCCGATGCGGGTGACGTCGTCGACGACGTGACCGACGAGTTCGGTGGCGGTGGCGGCGGCAGTCCGACTGTCGCACAGGGTGGCGGTCTCGGAGCCGACGGCGACGAAATCGTCGCGTTTCTCCGTAACTGACCGAAGGTATCATCGATATCGACGACCGTCGTACCCCTTCTCTTCAGGTGGAGAACGACCGCTCTTGCTGGTTTTTCACCAATACACAGCCTCAGGAGAGATCTTCTTTCAACAGTCGGAATCTGGATTGAACGTCAGACGTCGAACCGTGTCCGGGTAACCGGCTGGTGACTCTCTCACGAATCGATAGATACCGCCGCCGAAGAGGGTTCACGTTACGCTTGTCTGTCACGTGAGGAGTTCCAGTCGAAAAGCAGGTCAGTCAGCCTCTCTTCCCGGGAACTCGACCCGGCCGCTGGTGGCGCTCCGGAGGCGGTCGCGCAGTTCGGATGCCGCAGATTGTGGGACGCGGACGGCGAAACGAACGTCGGCCTCGTACGTGGCTTCGAACTCGACTGCTGCACTCTCCAAAATCGCACGCACGGTACCCGAGTCATCGTACTCGACGGCGACTGTGAACCGTTCGTGAGGGCGGCGTTCAGTGATACCAGCATCGTCGAGGGCGTCTTTGACAGCGCGCGAGTACGAGCGCGCGAGACCGCCGACACCGAGGTTCGTTCCGCCGTAGTAGCGGGTGACGACGGCGACGACGTTCTCGACAGACTCCTGCTGGAGGACGTTGAGTGCGGGTTTGCCTGCGCTGCCACCCGGTTCGCCTGCGTCGTCGGCGTACTCGCGCAGCGGGTCAGCGCGCACCCGATAGGCTGGAACGTTGTGTGTTGCATCAGCGTACTCGGTGCTGATAGCGTCGATACACATCTCCGCGTCCTCGAGCGTCTCCGCTGTGTCTACGTGGCCGATGAACACGGAGCCACGAATCTCGAAGCGTGCCTGTCCGCGGCCAGCAACGGTGCGATACGTCTCGCTCACTGCTCCGGGTTGGCTGGCTGTCGTGATGTCAGTTTCGTCCCCATCTTCGGTGGTCTGTCGGTCTAGATGCGGCCTTCGAGCAGTGTGACAATCGAGTCGTAGAGGAAGAAAACGACTGTTGCGATGACGAACAGAACCATTACTACCGCGAAGACAGCGAACGCGATGTCGGTTAACAGCGGTACCATAGGCGACGTTTTGTCCGGCCCTGATTAAAAGGTACAGATTTCAGGCGACGCTGATGCGCTGGACGAACGGCAGGTGACGGATGTCGTTGAGAAGCTTTCCCGGCAGGTCTCCATCGACGATGACGTACATCCGGGGGTTGTCGGTGAACTCGGGGTCCTCGCTGATGACCTGTCGGATGGAGATGTCGTGTGACGCAATCTCCGAGGTGACAGTGGCGACGAGTCCCGATTCGTCGGCGTCGACGACAGCTACCGTCAGAACCGTGAGGTCGAGCACCGGCGCGAGGTCCATCAGGCTGGGAATCGCCGAGATGTTCTGGAATATCGGACGGAGCTGGTCGTCGTCGAGAATCGCGTCAGTTGTCGTATCGACGACCCGTCGGTCGACTCCTATCTCCCGTGCGATGCCAGTGTTCGGGATTTCGATGCCTCCCGAGACCACCCGACCGTCGTCGTTGACAGAAAAACCCCGTTCCAGCAACAGACGAATGACTTGCTGTTGGCTCGGCGAGTCCGCGAACTTCGCCATAATCTCGTCGAACATTGCAGGAAATCATACAGGCAGATCACATAAAACACTCGCGTTGCTCGCGTTTACAACTCGCCTTTCGTACTCGGCGTCTCGCTCCGTCGCTCGTCGAGACGCGTTGCATCGTCGAGGGCACGCGCGAGCGCCTTGAACAGCCCCTCTATCTCGTGGTGGGCGTTTTCACCGTCGACGCTGGCGTGCAGGGTGAGTCCGGCCGTCGTCGCGAGCGAACGCAGGAAGTGTCGCGCCATGTAACTTGTCATCTCGCCTACCGACTCCTGTGAGAACTCGCCCTCGAAGGCAAAGTAGGGGCGACCGCTAATATCGACGACGACGCCCGCGAGCGCCTCGTCCATCGGGACCTGTCGGTCGGCGAAGCGCTGGATGCCACGTCTGTCGCCGAGCGCCTCGTCGAACGCTTCTCCCAGCGTGAGTCCGATGTCCTCGACAGTGTGGTGGTCGTCTATCTCCAGGTCACCTGCACAGCGGACGGTGAGGTCGAACAGGCCGTGGGTAGCGAACGATTCGAGCATGTGGTCGAGAAAACCGATACCGGTGTCCACGGTGGCGTCGCCGTCGCCGTCGAGCGCGAGAACGACGTCGATGTCGGTCTCTTTGGTCTCGCGTGTCACGGCCGCACTACGGTCTGTCATGGTTCACAGAAAGTCGGCGGTGTACTTATACTGCCGGACCGGAATCCTTGCGGATTTGCGCCCGCCAGTATCTGATGGTTGGATTGTCGATCGGTGGAATCTTGGAAGTCTACTCGACAATCGTCACGAGCTCGGTCATCCGGCCGCCTTCGTACTCGACAGCCTCGATGGTCTTTTGGACGTCATCACCCTCGACAGCAGCGACGTTCGCCATCGGGATGACTTTCGTTCGGTCGCTGTCCGCTGGCTGTGCCAGCACGACTTCCCCGACGAGTTTCACCGCCTCGCACTCGACGGTCCGTTCGTCGTCTATCGGGGTGTCGAGGAACACGATTGCGCTCATACCAGCTGTCTCTTCGAGGGCGAAGAGCATAATCTCTCGGCCTGGCAAAGCAGTTCACCCAAATGGTAATGAGTGCTGCTGTTGAACAGGAGGACATGGACCCAGCTGTGTCACGACGGGACCCGTTCACAGAGTACTTGCTCGGAGCCAGCCTCGTGATACTCATCATCGGTAGCGTCGGCGGTCTCGCCCAGTTCCTCCACTTCAGCGAACTTCCCTCGCTGGCGTACACGGCGACGATTCTCGTCCCGGTTATCGGTCTCTTCACGGCTGCCCTCGTCTATCAGCGCTTTCTCAGCCACCGACCTGTGGGCACCGAGACGGCCGATTCTGGGGAGAGTGACTCCGGGGAGCACTCCGAACTCGTCAGCGAGACCGACTCCGAGGATGAATCCGACGCTGAACAGTCGGCTGAGACGGGACCCACGACGGAGACGTCACCCAGACCTGAGACCGATATTGAAACCGAAGGCGTCACCGACTCGTCCACGGAAAGACCATCGGAGTGAGACGGGCGGCGAAAATCGCGTACTTTCCTCCGGAAGTGTGAGTGCTCAGACGAACCCTCCGGAACGGTGAGTTCCTGGACGAACACTGGTCCAAACAGTTTTTGCGCCCCGCGCGTTCATCTCGAATATGCACTATCGGGAAGTCGAGGGCAAACGGGAGTACGTTGCTCGTCTCGAACACGGCCGCGACTGGCGTGGCCAGATCGAAGCATTCGCCGAGACCCAGGAGATAGACGCCGCCTTTTTCATGGGTCTGGGTGCGGTCTCCGACGCCACACTGCTGTTTTACGACCAGCACGAACAGGAGTACAACAGCATCAGCTTCGACGAGCACTTCGAGATGACGCCCGCAGTCGGCAACATCTCCTGGCTCGGCGACGAGCGCTTCGCTCACACTCACGTCGTACTCTCGCGGGAGGACGGCTCGACAGTCGCGGGGCACCTCGACACGGCGACGACGTTCGCTGGCGAACTCTACGTCCGGGAGTTCGAGACGACGCTCGAACGCGAACATGACGAAACGACTGACCTCGACCTCTGGCCACTGTAGATGAGACCGGAAGACGAGGAGTACTTCGGCCGACTCGAACGCGAACTGGAGGAAGCGTTCGCTGTCGCCGACACCGCCCGCGAGCGCGGCGGTGACCCGTCCACGGAAGTGGAGATTCCGGTCGCAAAAGACATGGCAGACCGTGTCGAGAACATCCTCGGCATCGACGGCGTCGCAGAGCGCGTCCGTGAACTTGAGGGCGAGATGTCCCGCGAGGAGGCCGCACTCGAACTTGTCGAGGATTTCGTCGAGGGGAACGTCGGCGAGTACGACACGCGCGAGGGGAAAGTTGAGGGGGCGGTCCGAACGGCGGTCGCGTTGCTCACCGAGGGTGTCGTCGCCGCCCCAATCGAGGGTATCGACCGGGTCGAACTCCTGGAGAACGACGATGGCACCGAGTTCGTCAACGTCTACTACGCCGGCCCAATCCGCTCTGCAGGTGGGACCGCACAGGCGCTGTCGGTACTCGTCGCCGACTACGCCCGCACGCTGCTCGGCATCGACGAGTACAGACCCCGCGAGGAGGAAGTGAATCGCTACGCCGAAGAGGTGGCGCTGTACGACGACGAAACCGGACTGCAGTACGCACCCAGCGAGGACGAAGCAAGGTTCATCGCCCGGCACATCCCGATAATGCTCGACGGCGAACCGACAGGCGACGAGGAGGTGTCGGGCTTTCGTGACCTCGACCGGGTCGATACGAACTCGGCACGTGGCGGGATGTGTCTGGTTTTCGGGGAGGGAATCGCGCTCAAGGCACCGAAGATACAGCGCTACACCCGCAACCTCGACGAGGTCGACTGGCCCTGGCTTCAGAACCTCATCGACGGCAACTACGAGGCCGAACAGACAGACAGTACGGGCGAAGCGAACGACGCTGGCGACGAGCGAGGGACTGACAAGCAAAGTGCCGACGAGGGGGACACCAACGAACAAGACACCGAGGAGCAGGACACCGACGACGCGGGAGACACCCCAAGCGACGACAAAAACACGGCAAAAAGCGAAGGAGACCCGCCGGAGCCTGCCGGTCCCCCACGGGCAAAATCCTCAAAGAAGTTCTTACAGGACCTCATCGCGGGTCGGCCGGTGTTCTCACATCCCAGTGAATCCGGTGGCTTTCGACTCCGCTACGGTCGTGCACGAAATCACGGACACGCAACGGCGGGCGTCCATCCTGCGACGATGCATCTGGTCGACGACTTCCTCGCCACAGGGACACAGATAAAGACCGAGCGACCCGGAAAAGCCGCAGGGGTCGTCCCCGTCGACACGATAGAGGGACCGACCGTTCGACTGGCCAACGGCGAGGTTCGACGCATCGACGACATCGACGAAGCCCTCGAAATTCGTAACGGCGTCGAGCGAATTCTCGACCTCGGGGAGTACCTCGTCAACTACGGCGAGTTCGTCGAGAACAACCACCCGCTCGCACCGGCGTCGTACGTCTACGAGTGGTGGATTCAGGAGTTCGAGAACGCTGGCGCACCAGTGCAGGCGATGTCCGACAGCACCGATGTCGACCTCTCTGACCCGAGACCGGAGGAAGCGCTCTCATGGGCCGACGCCTACGACGCTCCACTGCACCCGAAATACACGTATCTGTGGCACGACGTGAGCGTCGAAGCGGTCGAAACCCTCGCAACGGCAATCGAGGACGGGGAGAGTATTGCGACTGATGGGGCAACAGAGGTGCGCTCCGAACGCGAGGAGAGGAGTGCAAACGGTCATCGAATCGAGTACCTCACGATTCCCCGTAACGAGACCGTCTGCACCGTCCTCGAAACGTTGCTCGTCGAGCACCGACAGGACGAGGACACCGTCTCGATTCCGAACTGGCGACCGCTCGTCCGGACGCTCGCGTTCGACGACACGCTCGAACGGTCGTGGACGCTGGCAGACCTGAGCGAGCGTGCCCGGACGTACGACGGCGGCGAGAACGCCATTCTGGCGGTGAACGAGATCGCGCCGTTCGAGGTCCGCGAGCGCGCACCGACACGGATTGGCAACCGGATGGGACGGCCCGAAAAATCCGAAAAACGTGAGCTATCACCGGCGGTCCACACGCTGTTTCCGATCGGCGAGGCCGGTGGAAACCAGCGGTCAGTGGGCGATGCGGCCGACCACGGCGACGAGGTGGAGGGAACCCGAGGTCACCTCGAAGTGGAGGTCGGCCGTCGTGAGTGTCGTTCCTGTGAGACACGAACGTACCGAGCGCGCTGTCCCGACTGCGCGGAGGTGACAGATGCGGTGTACGTCTGTCCGGACTGCGAGCGCGAGGTCGAACCCGACGAGTCAGGGCGAGCGGAGTGTCCCCGATGTGAGACGCTCGCCAGGCCGACCGAGTACCGGACGATTCACCTCCGTGAGGAGTACCGGGACGCCCTCGCTACCGTCGGGGAGCGGCCGTCAGCGTTCGACCAGTTGAAGGGGGTCAAAGGACTCCTCTCGAAGGAGAAGACACCCGAGCCACTCGAGAAGGGAATCTTGCGCGCGAAACACGGTGTCTCGGCGTTCAAGGACGGAACGATTCGCTACGATATGACGGACTTGCCAGTCACGGCGGTTCGTCCCAGCGAACTCGACGTCACCGTCGAGCAGTTCCGTGGTCTCGGCTACCACGAGGACGTAAACGGTGATTCACTTCGCCACGAGGAACAGCTGGTCGAACTCCGTGTCCAGGACATCGTGCTCTCGGATGGAGCCGCCGCGCATCTGATGAAAACTGCTGACTTCGTCGATGACCTTCTCAGCCAGTACTACGGTCTGGAGCCGTACTACGAACTCGACGAGCGCGACGAGCTCGTCGGCGAACTCGTCTTCGGGATGGCACCCCACACCAGCGCCGCAACCGTCGGCCGGGTCATCGGGTTCACAAGCGCCGCCGTCGGCTACGCACACCCGTACTTCCACGCGGCGAAACGACGCAACTGCTTCCATCCAGAGACAACGATACGGTACTCAAGCGAGGGTCAACAAACGGAGACGACAATCGAGACGTTCGTCGAGAGCCGTCTGAAGAATCCGTGCGTCGATGACTTCGGGGTTCAGATTCAGGAACTGGATGGGGAGGTAACGGTTCCAGCACTCGAAAACGACGGAACTGTAACGAACAGACCAGTGAACGCAGTATCGAAACACCCTGCACCGAATCACCTGGTAGAGATCGAGACACGAGGTGGTCACAGCATTACTGTAACGCCAGACCACACGATGTTGCGAGGGCAAAACGACATCGAAGAAATCGAGGCACATCGACTCGAAGTTGGTGACTCGATCCCAGTTGCGGTCGTGGCTGAGACTCCACGTGGGGTAACGATGGAGATGACAACGGATGGCGGACGAACTATCCAACCCAGCATTGATATAGTAGAGCGCGTCCAGTTCGTGCCATCCGATGTCGAGTACACCTACTGCCTCACTGTTTCAGAGACACACAGACTCGTTGCGAACGATATCTCGGTTGGCCAATGCGATGGTGACGAGGACTGTGTGATGCTCCTGATGGACGGTCTGTTGAATTTCAGTCGGAAGTACCTGCCTGATAAGCGCGGAGGGAGCGTCGCCGAAGACTCCCGCCTCGTCGCTGTCGACCCGGATGGGGAGATTCAATTCATGACTTTCGACGAGTTCTGGGACGAACTCGACGCCCCGATAGAGAAGGATGGAAAGTTCCGAAAGCGGACCTGTGCGGAACAAGGATGGCGAACGTACGCATTCGACGAGAATCACACCGCCGCTCCACAGATAATCGAGAAGGCGATTCGGTATCGAGCAGATGAGGACGAACATCTGCTACGAATCGAGACACAGTTTGGTCGAACTATCGACATCACTGCGGACCACAGCCTGTTCCGATACGATGACGGTATCGAGGAGGTTGCTGGCTCCGACCTCGCTGAAGGCGACCTCGTTGTCGCACCCCGCGATCTCCCCGTCGAGACGACCGAAACGAGCATCGACGTGACAGACTGTGTTGACGACCCGTACGTCGTAATCGACGACCGCGTTGAGGATCTGTTGACGACTGCCTGGGAGACGACAGACCACGGGAGTCCGACCCATCAGGCGTTCAGATCGGGTCTGAGCTATCGCCTCGAACGAAGCAAAATACGGTTCGACCGGTTCGAGACGATTCTCGACCGTGCTGGCTTCGAAGCTCCGAAAGAGGTCAGTATCGGACTACCGGGGTCCGAAAACGGCATCAGACAGGAGATTGTGCTCGACGAAGAGTTCGCCTGGCTGCTCGGGCTGTTCGTTGCCGAGGGAACACTCTCGACAACCTGTCCTGCAATCCACAACAGTGACGAGAAACTGGTAGAGAAAACTGTCGAACATGGCGAGCGAGTGCTGGGATTCGAGCCTCGAACTCGATGGTCTAACGGTGCATACGAAGTCTTGTTCCCTGCTGTCTTCCGGGAAGTCCTCTACGAGATCGGGTTCGAGAACTGCAACACGTACACCTCGAGCGAAAAAGTTGTTCCTGGCTGTATCTTGAATGCCCCACAGGAGATAGTGCTGGCGTTTCTCCGTGGTTTCATCGCAGGTGACGGAAGTGAAGTCAGCGACGACAACGTGACGACGATCGCATTCTATACCACGAGCAAAGATGTCTCGGATGGTCTCGTCTATCTCCTGCACAGACTCGGACTGGTCGCGAACGTTTCCTATCGTGAGCGTGATGAGTCACGACAACCAATTTATATGGTTACTGTTTCCGGGGGTGCAACCGAGAACCCACTGCGACAGGTTCTCGACGGAAAGGAGCCGTACTATCCGAAAAGTCTCGTCGTTTCGATTCCGGACGCGCTGATGGAAATCCGCGAGATGGATATCCCGGGAATCAAACAGCTCATCCCCAGATATCTCAAGCGTCGTGAGAACATCTCGCTCAAAAAACTCCGCGACGTGTTCTCTGAACTCGAGTCGCGCGACCTATCCGATAGCGCACAGGAAAAACTCGAAGAGATTCGTCCGCTTGTCGAGGGCGATCTCTCCTATCTTCGAATCAAAAACATCGAACAGGTCGAATACGACGGTTTCCTGTATGATCTACAGGTGGGCGGTGAGCCGATTTTCACCGCAAACTGGCTGTACGCCCATAACTCGATGGACGCACCTCTCGTCATGTCTTCGCGTATCGACCCTGCAGAGATCGACGACGAGGCCCACAACATCGACATCATGCGCAGGTACCCCCTGGAGTTCTACGAGGCGACCCGCCGGTTAGCGGAGACGGGCGAGGTCGAAGACGCGATGACGATCGCCGAGGAGACGCTCGGCACAGACGACGAGTACACGGGGGTCGCTCACACCCACGACACGACGGACATCGCGGCCGGACCGGACCTGTCGGCGTACAAGACACTGGGTTCGATGCAGGAGAAGATGGACGCCCAGCTCGCGCTCTCGCGCAAGCTTCGGGCGGTCGACCAGACCGACGTCGCAGAGCGCATCATCGAGTACCACTTCCTGCCGGATTTGCTGGGGAACCTGAAGGCGTTTTCGAGCCAGGAGTTCCGGTGTCTCGGCTGTGGCGAGAAGTATCGACGTGCGCCGCTGTCGAGTGACTGTCCGGAGTGTGGCGGCAAAGTCAACCTCACCGTCCATGAGGGCTCGGTCAACAAGTACATGGATACTGCCATCCGTGTCGCCGAGGAGTTTGGCTGTCGGCCGTACACGAAACAGCGTCTCGAAATTCTGGAGACGCGCATCAACCGGGTGTTCGAAGACGACACCAACAAGCAATCGGGCATCGCAGATTTTATGTGAGACTCCGCGATTCCTACTCCCTTCCTCGTACATGTTCAGGCGTTCACCCGAACGGTACCGTCACATACGAGCACCCGTGAGCCGATACCGGTCGTAGAAGAGGTCGTATCCCTCCTCGGTCTCGACGAATTCGACGGGAGTTGACCTGCCAGGTGACGGAATCTCGAACACTGTCTCCTCCAACCTCGGGTCTCGGGGCACGAGTGTGATCTCCTCGTCAAGTGGACCCATAGACATATCGAGTGTCAGGTACCCACCAGCGTCTTCGACGGTCGCGTTCACGACGCCACGATAGCCGGTGTACTCGCCGGTCAACGCCTCGACGCGGTCCTCGTATGCAAGTGCGGGCTGGTGCGTCGTCGG
>PUMG01000264.1 GCA_003551265.1 Halovenus sp. | reverse complement strand
GCGATACAGAACACCCGCAGCAGACCGGTTTTGACGATGAGGTCGGGTCGTCCAAGCGCCTTCCAGACCGCACCGAAGTTCCGCGTCACCGAATGGAGCAGTCCGTACATCGCCAGTATCTGCATCGTCAGAATCATCGGCGTCCACTCCTGACCGAGCACCGCGGGGACGAAACTCGGTGCGACCAGCGCGATGCCAAACGCCATCGGAAACGTCAGAAAGGCGGTGAACCGTGTCGACTGAATCAGCGCGTTTCTGAGTTCGTCGATGTCATCCTGAATCGCCGAGTACGCCGGGAACGTGATTTGGGAGATAATTCCCGAGACCTCCGTCGCCGGTGCGTCTGCCAGCCGGTAGGCGTACTGGTAGAATCCGAGCGCAGTCGCCGAAATGAACCACCCGACGAACGCGTCGTCTCCTTCCCGATACAGCCAGCCGATGATTGCCGCTCCGGTTATCCACTTGCCGAAGTTGATGAGCTCTCGTGCTGCGCCGATGTCGAACGAGGGCCACGGGCGGTAGCCGTGGAGCAGATACGAGAGCACGAAGTTCGTCGCAGGCAAACTCAGCGAAGCAAACACAAGCGCCCAGACGGTCGGTGAGTACAGTGCGTAGCTGACGCCGACGACGAACTGGACGACGCTACCGCTCGTCTGATAGAGGAACTCTTTGTGGAACTCGAGGTTCTTCCTGAAGTACACCACGCCCGGATTGCGCAACCCGAACAGCACCGGACCGAGTGCGAGTACCCGGATGATGTTGGTCGCTTCTGGTTCGGAGAAGAACTGAGCGATGAACGGGGCCAGGGAGAACAACACCCCGAAGACGAGCAGGCCGCGTGCAATCTCGAGACACCACGTCGTATCGAGATAGCTGTCGACGTTCTCTTTTTTCTGCTGGATAAGTGCCGAATCCAGTCCGATCTGGGTCAGCTGTTCCGTTGCAGAGAGCGTAAGCAGTGCAATCCCAACCAGCCCGAAATCACGCGGCGAAAGCAAGCGAGCGAGGATGATGAGCATCAGAATCTGTGACAGGCGAGCCGAGAGCTTCGTCGCGCTCACCCAGATGCCGCTTTTGACGGTTCGCTGGAGCACAGACCCCTTCGGGACCAGCTTTTCGAGGAGTGCCTTCAGCCTCCGCTTCATATCTCAGCCCCCGAGTTGTCTCTGTGCCTGCTGTCCGAGCGAGTGACGAGGTGTGAGCAGGCAGCAGCAGGCGAGCGACGACCGGAACGTGAGCAACCGACCCAGAACGAGAGTAAGCACAAACTGTGGACCGTGGAGGCAGAGTGCATTGTCCCAGGACAGACCGAGGTGAAACCTTGTTATAGCCGTATTAACACGAAGCCGACACCGGCGAAGTCGGAACGCAGACGAGACAGGGAGGGAAGGAAGGTGGAAGATATTGTCAAAGAGAATAGGAGGGGGTGGGAGATGTCGTCAAAGAGAGGAGAAGAGCGTGGGTGATCGTCAGAACGAGAAAATCTCCATGCCTCGCGTGACGACAAAGTACGCGAGACCGAAGAATCCCAGCAGGACGACCAGCTGGACGTACGTCCACCATCTCGGAGTCGGTTCGGCTGGCGCGAACAGCTGGACGGCAACGAGAAAGCCGAGGTAGGAGAGAACGAAATATCGCTCGCCCGAGAACGCATCGAGGAGGTGCATAAGTCCGAACAGGAACACCATCCAGAGCACCTGTGTCAGGACCAGCAACTGTCGTTCGGCCGTGTACTCCCCCTCGTGTTGGTCGAGTTTCAGACTGTTCAAGACACTCATCTGTTACGATATTCTTCCCACATGGCTTCAGTATGGAGTGCATTCGAGATGCGATACTGCACTACCTGCATCAACAACGGTGAGGGCGCGGCCGTAGTCACACCATAACAATCGGCAACAGAACGCTGGTTGGAGCAGATGGAATCCTCCGAATCGAAGAAACGAGAGTCCGAGAGCAGGGGGTCAGTGGTGTTCGTCTCTCAGCAGTTCCCACCCGACAGGAGCGGGCACGCCTCGCGTCTCTCGGCGCTCGCGACCACCCTGGCAGCAGAAGGCTGGGACGTCTCGGTGCTGGCACCGCCGCCGAGTTTCCCACACGGAGAGTTCGAGTGGAGCTGGCAACGGCGTGATACGACACACGTCGACGGCGTCGAGGTGATTCGGCTGTGGACAGTGCAGCCAACCAGGCCCGACCCGGGGTTTCTCACACGGATGGCGTTCTACGTCGTCTTCGCCTTCCACGCGACGCTGTGGCTTCTCTTCCGGCGCTACGAACACGACGTTCTCGTGACGACGACTCCACCAATATCGACAGGTGTGGCAGGGATAGCGACAGTCAGAACAGAGACGCACTGGGTGGTCGACGTGAGAGACCTCTGGATTGACGCGTCTGTCTCGCTCGGGTTCATCCCCGAGGGCGGGTTGCTCGAACGAGGCAGCAGACGGTTCCAGCGGCAGGTACTCGCGCGTGCAGACCGTCTCGCGGTCACGACAGAGACGCTTGGAAAGCGCCTGTGCGAACAGTACGGGCCAGGGCTCGAAGAGAAACTCCTGCTCGTTCCGAACGGCGTGGACACTGAACGGTTTCGGCGACCGTTTCACCGACCGGAGAACCAGCACGAAATCAGCGGCACCGCCAGCACTGACACTGGCGAGCCAGTACGCCGAGATGGGGGAGACAGCAAACGCACACCACAGGTTGTCATCTACACTGGCAACATCGGTCACGCACAGAACCTCGGTCAATGCATTCGAGCCCTCGAGATGCTTCCCGAAGACGTGATACTGCGTCTCGTCGGTGGAGGCGACGCTGTGGCAGACCTCAAACAGCTTGCGACAGACCGTGGAGTTGGTCACCGGGTGGAGTTTGTCGGGATACGTCCACACGACGAGATTCCAAGACTGCTGGGAGAGGCTCACGTCGGGGTTGCGCCACTGAAAGACGACGAGGAACTCGCCTACGCGATGCCGACGAAAGTGTACGAGTACCTCGGAAACGGTCTCCCGGTCGTCACGACGGGCCGTGGCGAACTCGAACGGTTCATCGAGCGCTCTGATGGGGGCATCCACGCCGAAAGCGACAGCCACTCCATCGCGACAGCCATCGAAACACTGCTCGAAGACGACGAGTTTCGTGCAGAAGCAGGACGTCGTGGCAGCGAATACGTCCAGGAGCGATACGACAGAGGGCACGTCGCCAGACGGTTCAGTGAACATCTCGACAAACTCGTTACGGCAACTGAGGTGTCGTAAGTGAGTGACTTCGGCCGATGGTGGGATGAAAAAGATGGCAGGGAGACACCAGAGTCACGCCTCGCGTTGCTCCGCGACCCCAGTACGTGGCCACTGTTCTACCATACGGCAACGAATATGCAACTCCGTCAGCTCGGTGGAGTACTCGAACGACACTTGCGACACGCCGTCGTCCCCAGGCTGCCTCTCGACTTCGACGAGAGATACGACCAGCGAGTACCGCTGAATCTTGACCCCAAACCGGAGGCAATACGGTCCAATACAGACCATCTCCGAGGGTGCCTCCCGGGTGCAAAAAGGCAGGTGTATCAGCAGCACGTCTCCGAAGCCGTCGACGGAGAGGTGACGTTTCTCAACGCGACACTCCCCGTCGCAGAGTCGGGCGATCTGGCGTGGTTCCATCACGCACTCGAAGATGTTCCTGCACTCTGGGCGCTCAAACTCCACGGCTTCGAGTTTCTCAGCTGGGCGTTTCTCGGACACGAGACACCAACAGCGTGTCCCGACGGCCACGCGACGCTTCAGGAGTGGATACGTTCGTGGGTTCACTCTGACGACACAGACATCGGAACCGAACAGTACCTCCGGAGCGCGTGGACACCACATTCAGTCTCTCTTCGGGTGCTGAACCTCTCACGGTATTACTGCTGGTGTGCAGAAGAACCGGTAGATGCTGCCTTTCTCCGTCTCCTCCGGCGACTCATCTTCAAGAACGCGCTGTTTCTCGAGAATCACGTGGAGTACGACATCGGTGGCAATCACCTCATTGAGAACGCAGTTGCGCTCGTGATTGCCGGAGTGCTGTTCGACGACGCTGACCAGAAGTGGCTCGACACTGGTGTGTCTGTACTTGAAGACACCTCGACGCAGTTTCTCGACGACGGCGGTCACTTCGAGCGAACGCCGATGTATCACATCCTCACACTCACTCGGTATCTGACGGTCGTTGACTTACTCCGTGCGAGCGGGCGGAACGTTCCACCAGAGATTGGGAACGCGGCACAGCGTGCGGCCGAATTCCTGTACTCGATTCGCCCGCCCGATGGACGAATCCCGCTGCTCAACGACTCCGTCTTCGGACAGGCGCTGGCGCTCGATACCTGTCTGGCGTACGCGCGAGCAGTGGGTATCGAACCCGGTGAGTCCCCTCCTCGGATTGCCATGCCATCGTCAGGATACTACTGGCTCGGTGAAGGTGACGACCGTCTGCTCGTCGATGGCGGTGTGTTCGGACCGCCACATCTCCCTGCTCACTCACACAACGACCTGTTCGCGATTATGCTCTGGGTCGACGGCTTCCGCCTGCTCACCGACACAGGTACTTACGAATACGCACCGACGGCTCGACGACAGTACTCCCGGAGTGTGCGTGGTCACAACACGGTTCAGGTTGGCTCGATGGAGCCGATTCCCATCGGTGGACAGTACCTCGCAGGTAGACGCCTCCAGCCGAGCGTTCGATATCTGAAACGTGGCGACATCACGCTGTTCGACGGAAGTTACGGGCGACGGCGACGAGTGGGAACCAGCTACAGCCACCGCCGGCGAATCTTCGCAGGACCTGACTGGTGGCTCGTCGAAGACAGCGTTACGGGTGCAGCGAGCCAGCGCCACCGGGTGCGGTCT
>PUMG01000179.1 GCA_003551265.1 Halovenus sp. | reverse complement strand
CGGGTCGTGGTACTACTTCGAGGATATCGACGAGATGAACCAATACGACCCTGACAGAGCCCAGCAGTTGCTCGAAGAGGCCGGTTGGGACGACGGATTCGAAATCGAGATGCACGCTGCAACGCTCAGCACCTACCAGACGATGACACAGACGGTCCAGGCGATGTGGAGTGAAATCGGTGTCGACGTCACGCTCCGTGACAGCGATTACTCCGCCATGTTTGGCGACATCGCTGAGGGGAACTTCGAGACGAATATGGGGGAGTATCGAAACGACGACGACCCCGACAACATGGCGTGGCAGTCCGTCCATGAGAACGGTCGCTGGGCCAACTTCAGCAAAGGTTGGCACGAACAGGACCCAGATTCGTACAATGAGTACATCGAGGCGATGAGAGACGGACGCTCGGTTGCCGACCCCGAGGAACGTCGCGAGCGGTACCGGCGCGCGTACGAAATTTTCGCCGAAGAGATGCCAATGCTCGTCGTCGGTGTCGTCGACAGTATGATGGCCTACCGGACTGAACTGGGTCAGGTCTGGCACCATCCGCGTGCCGAGAACCCCGGTGAGGCACTCCGCGAAGTCCGCTGGCAAGCATAACCGCGAGAACGAACTGGTTCGTTCGCGACGGTGTCATCTTCACGGAGGTTTTTATATCCGTAGCGTCTCACCGGAGATATGGCTACGCAAGCAACGCCGCTATTCCTGTCACAGGCAGAGACAGACGACTTCCTCGAACCCGAGTCCTGTATCGAGGTGACCAGAGAGGCGTACACGGACCGAGGGAACGGGGGTGACGCCGCTCCTCGTCTCTCGTTGCGTCGGGACGAACCCGCTGGGAAGCTGGATAGCTACTTTGCACTCCTTCCGAGAGAGCAGATTATGGGTGGGTACGTCTACGCTGCCGGGTTCACGAGTGGTGGCCCCTGGTTCCTGACGCCGCTGTTCGATGCACACACCGGCGAGCCACTCGCCCTCATCGATGGTGGCGGGATGAACGCGATAAAAACGGCTGCCTCCGGTGCTGTCGGTATTGACGCGCTCGCCCGTACGGACGCCGAGACACTCGCGCTGTTCGGGTCGGGTGGCCAGGCTGCGGCACAGCTCCAGTGTGCCTCGGTGGTGCGTGACCTGACGGACGTACGTGTGTACTCACCGACCCCGGAGAACCGAGAGTCGTTCGCGTCACAGTTCGACGACCAACTGGATGCGACCGTAACGGCGGTTGACTCTCCGGATGCAGCACTCGACTCTGCGGGGATTGTCATCACTGCAACACGGTCCGACGAACCGGTGTTCGACGGGGAGCGCCTGGAACCAGGGACACACATCACCGCGATGGGCCAGTACTCCCCTTATAGCCGGGAGCTCGACGTGGAGACGGTCGCTCGTGCCCGCTATGTGCCGGATTTGCGTGCTCGTGCCTCTCAGGATGCTGGCTCGTTCCTCGCGGCGAAAGACGCCGGCACAGTCACCGATGCGCACATCCACGCCGAACTCGGGGACGTTCTCGCCGAGAAGACGCCTGGGCGGACCGACGACGACCAGATAACCGTCTTCGACAGCGGGGGAACCGGTATCGAGACTGTCGCCGTTGCAAATATGCTCTATCAACGAGCACAGGCAGCCGGCGTCGGTCAGGAACTCACGATGGAGCCACTGACCTACTGATACGGACTGCTATGACTGATGAGTTACCAGGCGTCAGAAAGAATCTGTGTGACGGCTGCCTTCGTGAGGTCGAGGTCAGCAGGGCCGTTGTGAACGCCGACATCTTTCAGAATCCCGGCCGCGATGTCTTCGAGCACGTCTCGTTCGAGTCCCTCAACTGAACGAAGGCTGGCTGGGAGTTCGAGTGAGTCACGGAGAGACACGACCCGGTCGACAACAGCGCTTGCTGGGTCTGACGCACCTGTCACGCCGAACGCCTCTGCGAGCAGAGAGACGCGACCTGCACCCTGCTCAAACAGGAACTCAAGTACGTGAGGGGCGACAATTGCGTGAACGCCACCCTGTTGAATCGGGTACTGCCGGGAGATGATATGCCCGAACGCGTGGATAATGTTGTACTTGTTCGCGTTCACGACCGGGTCGATGAGCCCGTACGACGCCAGATAGACGCCGACAGCGGCCTGCCCGATGGCGTCCTCGTCACCACCTCGAAGCACTGGCAGCGTCTCGTCGAGGATTCGGAGACCATGGACTGCAACCGAATCGGTGAGCGGGTTCGCGTGTCGCGAGTACAGCATCTCGATGCCGTGGTCCATTCCGTTCATCGCTGATGCTGCGAGTATTTCTTCGGGAGTGGTCCGAATCAGCGACGGGTCGTACACCAGTGCGGCCGGTACAATTTTCGGGTCGTATATCGGTCCCGCACGCACGTCTTCTGCCGTCTCGCCGCCGCTTGTGGGATAGTTAACTCCGGCTGCACTCGTCAACTCGGCTCCAGAGAGCGTGGTCGGAACTGCGACGACAGGCGGCTTGGGCTCGGTGAGTTCAGGAACGGTGAGTTCGCCGCTCGGGTCAACGGTCGCGTGGAGCGAGCGGGGGTCGCCCTCCTCAACGGCGAGGACACTCATCGCTCGTGCAACGTCCATGCTGCTCCCGCCTCCGAGAGCGATGAGGCCGTCGGCATCGACCTCGCTCATCTGTGTGACGCCCTGACGGACGGTGTCGATTGATTTTGTGGGTGTTGTCTCCGCGAAGACGCCCGCAACCCTGTCTCCAGCACCATCGAGGACTGGGTTGATCACTGCATCTGTCGCACCGACTGTCCGACCGCAGACCACCAGCGCGCGCTCGATGTTTGCTCTGTCGAGAGTGTCCACGAGGTGCTCGATACAACCGGAACCGTATCGGACTGTGCTTGGGCCGTACGCGTATTCGAACGACGGTGGAACGAGGCGCGTCATCGTATCGTCTACGATGCGGTGGGTGTATTTATATCCTTGTCGACCCCGAGAGACAAATCTTTTTGCACCTGCTCGGTGTATCGTGGCTATGGACGCTGTTCGATACCACGAACACGGCGACGAGTCAGTGATGCAACTCGAAACAGTCGAGAAACCGACACCTGGACCAACGGATGCGCTGGTCGAGATTCGAGCTGTCGGTGTCAACCCTGTCGACGCGAAAATACGCGAGGGCGCGCTTCCGGCGAAGCGAGAGTTACCACAGACGGTCGGGACCGACCTGGCTGGTCGTGTCACTGCTGTCGGTGACAAGGTCGAGACACTCGAACCCGGCGACCGAGTGTACGGGACGGGCTTTGGATGGCATGACCCCGGTACGTACGCCGAGTATGCGGCGGTGCCTGCAGACCGACTGGCACCACTCCCCGAGAGCGTGTCCTTCCGTGATGGCGCGGCTGTTGCACTCGTTGGGGCGACAGCGTGGCAGGCCCTCGTCAGGCGTGGCTCACTCACCGTCGGGGACACCTGTCTGATTCACGGTGGGACCGGTGGTGTCGGACACGTTGCAGTCCAGATTGCCGTCGGTGCTGGCTGTCAGGTGGTTGCAACGGCCAGAGCGGGCAGGCCACTTGAGATCGTCGAGAACTTCGGCGCGGTCGGGGTCAATTACCGGTCGTCGACACTCCCGAAAGACCTTGAGACGGCGCTCGATGGCCGGTCAGCCGATCTCGTTCTGGAAACCCACGCTAGCGAGAATCTCACAGCGGACCTGCACGTGACAGGACGTGACAGCACAATCTTGCTCATCGGAACACAGGGCCCACTCGAGATGAGTGGCGGTGACGCGCTTGGCGCAATGCTCGACCGTGTCGACGTTCGCTTCTCGTCGATAATGACGTCACCCGAGATTCACCGGGAAGCACTCGGCCGCCTCGGTCAGTTGCTCGCCGATGGAACCGTCACCCCGCTCGTTGCCGAGTCCTACGGACTGGTTGACGCAGCGGCCGCGCTCGAACACGCACAGACCTCGGGCGTTCTCGGAAAGGTCGTCATCGAACTCGACAGCTGAGCTGTAATTCTCAACTATCTTTCAAAATGTACAAGTAGACCGTGCTCGCATCACCGGATATGCGGATACATACGTTGCTTGAGCGGAGAATAGACAAGACACCGAAGAAGCGCTTTCTCACCGTTCCCGAGTCGACGTACACGTATCGTGAAGTCGGTCTCCAGTCGAGGCAGTACGCGAGTGCACTGTCGACGCTGGGTGTTACACCGGGTGACAGAGTCGGGTTGTTCCTGCCGAACGGTGGCCCGTTCCTCTTTACGTTCTTTGGAGCTGCCTTCCTTGGCGCGGTCACCGCCCCTTCGAATCCCGAGTACACGTCTCGTGAACTTGCACACTCGCTCACGCTCTCTCGCCCGGAGATTCTCATTACGACCAGCGACCTCCTCGATGTCGTGGAGACGGCAACGACAGACTCATCTGTCGAAGAGGTGCTCGTAACCGACGACGAAAGCGAGTACGAGTCGCTGCCAGCGCTCGCTCACGAGAGTGACCCTGATGGATTCGAGCCCAGCAACGCCGACGCATCTGCGGTCGCCGTCCACGTGTACACCTCCGGGACGACAGGTCCGCCAAAAGCAGTCGAAGGCACACACGAGAACTGGACAAAGAGCGCGATAGATTTCCAGAAACGGATGGGCTTCACTCACAGCGATACACTGCTGACAGCACTCCCGCTGTTTCATGCGAACGCACAGATTTACACCACACTCGGTGCTGTCGCAGCAGGGGCAGAGGCGGTCATCTACGAGAAGTTCTCCTCGTCGAACTGGTGGGACTGGTGTCGCAGACACGATGTGACAGAGTTCAACGCCATGGGGAGTATGTTGAAGATGCTCGACAACCTGCCCGAGTCCGACATGGATGCACAGAATCCTGTTGAGTACGTCTTCTCGGCGGGG
>PUMG01000024.1 GCA_003551265.1 Halovenus sp. | reverse complement strand
TGTTCCAATCCGGAGACGACAACCGAACACATCGATAGAGGTGTGTCCGGTCAGGTTTTCTACTCTAGATTTTGTTTCGATAAAATCAAATATACAAATTCACGAGACCATCTTACCTAAAAAATAAACGCCTCTCGAAAACACTAACTCTGTGATTTCAGCGGTTTTTAGGTCTCTCTACGCCAATCACACATCGATAGAGGGGTGTGGCGAGCGTCTGACGGAGAAAACGTCCTTCCATATAACTAATTTGATTTAAGCAGAGTGTACGCAAGACGTATGTGCTGTGGTAGCGTGTACTCGACACACATCGATAGAGGGGTGTCTTCGTCGTTTCGGAGACAGCTGAAGAGCCTGTCCGAAAAACGTCTATCTTGCCGGAAAATATGCTTAATTAAGTCTATAAGCGGATCTAAGGCCGTAAATCGACGCGAAAATTCTTTTTCGGACAGGCTCTTAAACCCAGCAAAAGTTCCGATGGGCATTGGGAGCGACACAGACAGAGAACCCTACGACAGCTTACGAATAGGCGTCGTTGAACTCGCGTTCACGGCGCATCAGCTCCTCGACGCCGTGCTCGAGAATACCGCGCCCCATTGCCGTCGTCCGATAGTACGTGTAAAAGCCCTGGCTGTCAGCGGTCCGTCGCTGGCGCTTGTCGACAAGCCCGACGTCAACCAGTTCGTCGAGATGGTAGTGGAAATTGTGGGATTCGACATCGACCGCAGCCTTGAGATCGGCAGCACTCAGTTCCTCGTTGGCGACGAGCGTGCGGAGGATCCGGAACCGCGTCGGGTGGCCGATCGCCTGTTGCATCGCGAGGTACTCCTCGAGCGTCAGCCCGCTCTCTTCGGGAAGCGGTGGGTCCGGCTGACGAACCTCCTCTGTTGGATGGCGATCGGTTTCGGACATTTGGGGTGCCTCAGGTCCGACGTTGGGACGCCACGTACTTAGTCGTTCTCGACTAGAATATTCCTGAAAACACCGATATTTATATACTATCGTTCCGAATCGACGAGTCGAATGCGGCAACGGATTATCGAGAATCTCCCCCGTGCCGCCGGTGATGCAGATGCGCTCGCTCCAGTCCGGCGGGAACAGTTTCTCGTCTATCTGATGGGCCCATATCGGACATTCGACGTCGACGCGCTGCTGCCGGCGGACGCCGATGTCGAAACCGATGCCCCATCGTTTGCGACGTGGGACGAGACCAGCGGCGAGTACGCCGAAGACGAGGTCTTGCGGCTCCTGCAGGAGACGCGCGACTGCCTCCGCGACCGCGGGTTTAATGCCTTTCTCGCAATCGACGTCGGGATTCCGCTCGACGAGATGGATGCCGCCACACAGAGTATCGGCTTTGCGCAGGCGAGTAATGCAACGATCTTCATCGCTCCACAGGTCGGCGACAACCTCGGTGTTGGGATCGAGATCGGGAGCGTCCTTGAGGATATTCTGTCGACAGCTGGAATGCAGGGGCCGGCGGCCGATGCAACGCCACCTACGCGTGCGCGACGTGTTATGATCGCGACCGAACCATCGGTTCGAAGTGCGATGCTTGGCGCCGTCCACGCGCGCTGGGACGCCAGTGTCCGGACGTTCACCGATGCCGCGGACTGCTGTCGGCTCTGCGCACAGTTCTGTACCCACATTCAGAACGAGGAACTCTATGGCTCGCTCGACCGTCTAGACTGATCGGACTCGCGGTCACCCCGGAACGACCTCTTCGTCGGAGCTGCTGCGAGAGTCACCCGACAGCGATACCCATTCTTATTGCACCTCGGAACCTGTCCGAAAGCTCGTGAGTTCGTCGATTCGGTCTTCCAAGTCTTCGATCTCGCTGCGGAGGACATCTGCCTCCTCGCTTTCAGTGGCCGCGAGTCGGTCCTTCAATCCCTGCAATCGCGTCTCTTTCACGTCCTCGTTGACGTCGGCTTTCCTGACGTACGCCCGCTCTTCGATATCGTAGACGTCCTGCTCGTGGAGGTCAGTCACGTCAAGTGCGTCTTCGACCTTGTCTGGGTCGACGCCGAGGACACGATCCTGATCGATACCGGCGTCCTCCAACGCAGCGAGGACCTCTGTGTCGTCCTTCAATGACTTCGACCGGCGCGAAGTTCGTTGGACGGAGCCATACTGAGCATGAACTGGCTGGTCGTGATGGACTCGATCAAGGAGGGTATCGGCGATGTCTTTCCGAAGGTCGTTCGCGCCACGTTGCACATCCGAGAGTAGTGTGTAGAGGTTGACAAGTGCGTCCGTGTCGAGTTCGGTCAGATTAGTGAGGTCGCGGCGTTCGAGCGAATCGATCAGAAGGAGTATATACGAGTACACTCCGAGATCCGGTTCAACCCGGTCTTCTGTCGTTGATTCTTCGTCATCGATGACGTGCGTGGCACTCGGCTCCTCGGTCTCGATGATGACGCCAGCTTTCTCGTCGATTTCGAATCGGGGATGGAGCGTCAGGACCGCAGCATACGGCTCTGCGTCTGCCGGAATCCGGTCCAGCTCGAAGCGACCATTCCTCTCTTGGATCCGCCGGTAGAGCGTCTCGAACTGCTAGCGCTGGAGCGGATGAGAGTCACCGGACTCCTGATACTCGATGATCACGCGGTGTTCCTGGGTGTCGGTGATGCGAAACCGCTTGTGCGAGAGTGGTGTGATGAGAGTAGCGTCCGACGGAAGTTCCTCGGCCTCGTCGAGAAGCGTGTGCCAACTCACGCTGAATGGCATATCTGTATGAATGACGCCGGGAGCACAAAACTCCGCGGCTAACGCTCCCACCCCGACACACGTTCCAGACGAGTATATTCGAGTGAGCTACCGTCCACTACTGTGATCGTCGCCTTCGAGCGCGTCCCGAAGCCCGACCGGGAGTAGGGAAAACGGCTTCTCCCTGTGAAAGGCAACGTTCTCGTAGGCCTGATCGACGTGTTTTCGCTTCGAGTCTGCACACTCCTCGGCGAGCGTGTCCAATTCGTCCATCATCGACCGAAGTTCATCCTCGGCTTCGAGCATCTCGGCGGTTAGCGCCAGTTCCTTGGTCGCCTTGGCGGCCGCGCGTCGCACGCGGCCGTCGTCGTCGCGGAGCGCGTCCACGTAGAGGTCCCGCAGTCGTTCGCGGTGGGTCGCGATTTCGTCGAGCGTCCACTCACCCGGTAACGCCTCGTCGGTGAGATCCGCACCGACCGTTCGATAGGCTAGGCGCGGATACAGACCGGCCGCAAAGCGGATCACGGACTGTCGCTGGTATCCATCGTCGGCCTCGTAGAGGTCGAGACACATATCGAAACACTCGTCGAACAGGGCGGCTCGTTCCTCGAGTTCGGTATTCTCGATTTCGTCGATCGCCCGATTCACGCGCTCGGTGTCGCCCGAGGAGAGTGCGTCGGCGAACGCATCGCGAGTGTGATCCATACGCGTTCTTGGTCGGATGGCGGCGTAATTCCTCGGATTGGGCTTCGAGAGGGGTTCCGTTCCTCACCCGGCGGCGTCGTCGACGTAGTCTTCACGCCACCAGACGGTCCGGCCTGCAGGCGACCTGACCGCAGTCGCCGTGAACACTTCGACGGAGAACGTTTCCGTTACGGCCGTATCCGATCCGTGAAGATGGGTAGCGAGATAGCGCAGTAGTTCGGGGATCGCTTCGTCACTCCACGTATACGTCTCCCGGAGCACGAGCAGGGCGTATGTCCGATCCTCGTCGAGTGACCAGATCGTGGCTGTGGCGAGTCTGGCGCTGACGTGATCGTCAGCGACCACGTCCGGATGTGTGGTGTCGATGTGCCAGAGTGTCGCTTCTTCGAACTGAAAGAGCGGAAGCGGATCGAGGTGGTCGAACTGGAGATGTTCGGGCGTCAGTTCCATATGCGGTTCGTACGGCTGGCAGAAATATAATCGACCCCAATTCGGGAAATCCTGAAGAAGAGCTACCGCGAACGAACAGCTATGGCCGACTACATCGTGGAACTCAAAGACTCGGTCTTTCGCGAGACACCACTCACGGATGCGAATTTCGATGAGGATCGTCGACTTGTTTTTGGCTCGAAAGCGGACGCAGAGGGGTGGGTGACTGAACGGAACCGAGAACACACGAGCAGGGGGCAACTCACGCTACACACCGCGCATCCGGCCGACACGTCGGATGCCGACGCCTACGTCGTCTTCCAGTCGGTGAAAGGCGTCTGGGTTCCAGATTCGTAGGCACACAGCTCCCAACCGTCCACCACAATTACTACGGGTTCAATCCGTAGATACCATACGAGCGATGGTTGATCCCGACCCGACACTCACGGAGGCAGCAGTCCGGGATCTGACACGTCCCCAGTCATACGACCGGGGGGAGAACTACTACGACGAGGGTGCCGTTGTCGAACTCGTCCGGCGCGGTGAGACGATCCGAGCGGCGGTTGAAGGCAGCCAGTACGAGCCCTACCAGGTGCGGATCGAACTCGACGAAACCGGGGTCGTCGACACGGCGTGTTCCTGCCCGTACGATCACGGTGGGCTTTGCAAGCACCGTGTCGCCGTCCTCCTGACGTACGTCCGTGATCCCGACAGGATCGACCAGCGACCGCCAGTCTCCGAACTGGTCGCCGACGCGGACCCCGAGGAGCTCCGTGAGGTTCTCGTCGACCTTGTCGAGAGTCGCCCGGAGTTGGTAGCGCAGGTTGAGTCCCGGCTCGAACCAGGAGACTCAGGAGATAAGGGCGACGACGCTCGCGACCGTACGCCCGACATTAATCGGGAGTCGATCCGCCAGCAGGTGCAGTACATTCTCCGTCCCACCGAAGGTCGGAGCGCCCACGCGTACGATCCGTCCGAGGCAGCCGAAACCGATGTCGAGAAGTTGCGAAACCTGCTCGACCAGGCAGGGACAGCCGTCGAGGC
>PUMG01000321.1 GCA_003551265.1 Halovenus sp. | reverse complement strand
TGTCTGCTGGTCGAGCCAGATCTCGTAGAGGTGGGCGATGCGAACCTCCGCACTCCCGTACGGCTCGATTTCGGTGCCGTTCTGTGTGTCTATCATCGGAACGACTGACACCTCGTCGACCCAGCCACCGAATTCGGCGTCGAACTGCACGCAGTGAGCGGCAGTCAACACGTGATACTCACCGACAATTGTTCCCGTACACGAGCGTTCTGTCCCGTCCATCTCGACCATCTGAACCTGAACGACTGATTCGTGACGGGTGAGCGCGTCCCAGGGCTTTTCCACTCTGTCCCTGTCGCTCATTGGCGTGGAATCAACCTCAGGAAGCGGGACACCGTCGTGCTCCTCCAGAATCGTGTCGTCGACCTCGACCGATACGTTCGAATCCGCACCGTCGTCGATTCGCTCGTCTTCACGGAAATCGTACACGACCGTATCCCCCTTGTTATGTGGTGAAGAGTGTTCGACCGTGTCGTTGCTCTCTGTCGAATCCGGCGACAGCGTTCCAGCGGACGGTTCTGTCTGTGTGTCGTCAGTGACAGTCATTGCTGTGCCAGCACCAGCAAGCACGAGCACGCAGACGGCCAGAACGGTAATCAACAGTCCATATCTGAACAGTGAGTGTTTCCCCTCGGACATTATCTGGTACGTATTACGAGTGTATCAAAAACATACCGATACACCAGTGTGAAGTGAGGAGAACAGACCGGGAGATTCCAAACGGTTAACGCGTAGGCGGTTCTCAACGAGACCATGACGCAGGCGGCGGACATCATTTTCACGAACGGAGCAGTACACCCACTCACAGGCGAAGAGACAGGTGAACCCAGTGCAGAGGCAGTCGCCGTCCGCGACGGGACAGTTGTCCGGGTCGACTCCACGTACGAAGTCGAATTTCTCGAAGGGGTGGAAACCGAAGTCGTCGACCTCGATGGTCGGACGCTCTTGCCAGGATTTGTCGACGCCCACACCCATCTCGAAATGGTAGGGCGGTACGAACAGGAGGCCGACCTCTCAGGTGTCGACAATCCCGAAACGTGTCTCGACGCGCTGGCAGAGCGACGCGAGGAGACCGACTCGGGGTGGATTCTCGGCTTCGGCTACGACGAGAGTAACTGGGGCGGGGAGTATCTCACCCGAGACCAGCTCGACGGAATCAGCACCGACCGCCCGGTGGTAGCCTACCGTGAGGACATGCACCTCGCGTCCGTGAACAGCGTCGTCCTCGAACGCTACCGTGGAGAGATGCCAGATGCCGACGTTCGTAGCGAAGGTGGCGAGCCGACGGGTGTGCTCGTCGAAGACGCACTCGAAGTGCTCTGGGACGAGACCAGACCCGGACCGGAGGGAATGCGCGAGTACCTGCTCGCTGCACAGGAACGCGCACACAGCCTCGGAATCACGGCGGTTCACGAGATGATACGTCAGTCACCCGCCCCCCGGGTGTACCGGGACCTCGACCGTACAGGGGAGTTGACACTCCGGGTACGGCTCAACTACTGGCGTGACCATCTCGACGCGGTGCTGGAGACTGGGCTGCGGACGAATCACGGCAGTTCTCGCGTTCGAACGGGCGGAATCAAGACGTTCATCGACGGAAGTCTCGGTGGTCGAACGGCGAAGCTCTCCGAACCGTACGCCGACTCGCCAGACGAGGACGGCTCGTGGGTGGTCGAACCAGCGGACGTTCACGACCTCGTTGAGCGGGTCGACGGTGCCGGATTGCAGATGACGATGCACGCCATCGGTGACGAAGCTATCGAGGTTGCACTCGACGCCTACGAGGAGACAGAGGGCGAGCGCCACCGAATCGAGCACGTGGAAGTACTGCGTGACGACCTCATCGACCGCCTCACAGAGAGCGACGTCGTTGCCTCCGTCCAGCCGAACTTCCTCAAGTGGGCACGCGAGGGCGGACTCTACGGCCAGCGACTCGGTGACACACGGCGACGAGCATCGAACCCGTTCCGAACGCTGCTCGACTCGGACGTCGAACTGGCGTTCGGGAGCGACTGTATGCCACTCGACCCGCTGTTCGGCATCGACGAGGCGGTGAACGCCCCGGAACCGGAGCAGAGGTTGTCGGTGACCGAAGCGCTCCGTGCCTACACGTCCGGGGCAGCGTATGCGGGGTTCGACGAGGACCGAATGGGAACTATCGAGGTCGGCAAGTGTGCTGATTTCGTCGTTCTCGATGGGTCGCCGTGGGAGTCTGAGAACATTGCCAGCCTCGACGTGGCGATGACGGTCGTCGGCGGAGAGGTCGTCCACGATGGGCGAACATAGCAGAAGGATAAAAGTACGCCAGACGAGTAGAGAGCGGTGTGAAAGAGTTCCAGCGCAGACAGCTTCTGGAGCGAATCGAGCGGGAAGGCGCGACAGTCGGAGCGGACATTCCCGAGCGAATCAGCGTGCAGGGTGAGGAGATCGACTTGCACGAGTTCGTCTTCGAGATTCGGCGTCGAAACACGGTGCCGCCGGGCGAGCGTGAGCGTGTCGACCAGGCGAAGAAGAATCTCCGCCGCGAGCGCCTCCAGCGCAGGCAGCGAATCGAGAACGAGGATATCAGTTTCGAGGAGGGGGCGCGACTGGTCGAGAGCATCGTCGGCATCGACAGGGCGCTGAACGCGCTCGAACAACTGGGCTCGGTCGACCTGGAGAGAGAGGCGAACGCACAGGAGGCAGCAGACACGAAGCGGTGGATGACGTTCCTCCGGAAGGCGCTCGGTCGCGAAGACGAACAGACGACGAGTCACGGCGTCGGGCGGGGGCGAGGACGATGACGCGAAACGACGAGATAGCGACGCTACTCGAAGAGTTCGCCGCGTTGCTGGATGCACAGGGCGTCGAGTACAAACCCCGTGCCTACGAGCGTGCAGCCGAACGCATCCGCGAGCACACCGTCGACATCGAGGTGCTGGCAAGGGAGGGGCCCGAGGCAGTCGCCGAAATCGACGACGTGGGTGACGCCATCTCCTCGAAAGTCGTCGAATACGTCGAGACCGGCGAGATAGCCGAACTGGAGGAGTTACGTGAAGAGCTTCCCGTCGAGATGGACGCCCTGACGCGCGTCGAGGGGGTCGGACCCCGGACGGTAGGTAGGCTGTACGAAGAACTGGGGGTGCAGACGCTCGACGACCTCGAAGCCGCCGCAGAAAGCGGGACGATTCAACAGCTCAGCGGATTCGGCGAGAAGACCGAGTCGAACATCCTCGAGGGAATTCCGTTCGCACGGGAGGCCCACGAACGCCAGTTGCTCGGCAAGGCACGTCCCCGGGGTGAGCGCATCCGGGCGTATCTCGACGAACAGGAACCAGTCACTCGCTGTGAACTGGCTGGCTCAATTCGGCGATGGTCGCCGACAATCGGCGACGTTGATGTGCTGGTTTCGAGCGACGACCCGGAGGCTGTTGTCGACGCATTCATCGGATTTCCGGACTCAGACTCGACAATCGAGGCCGGTTCGACGAAAGCAGGTATCAAAGTAGACGGCGTCCGGGTGGACCTTCGAGTCGTCGCGGAGGGAGACTTCGGTGCAGCCTTGCAGTATTTCACTGGAAGCAAAGCTCACAACGTCGCCGTCAGGAGTCGCGCTATCGACCAGGACCTGAAGATGAACGAGTACGGCGTCTTCGACGTCTCCGAGTTGACTCGCGAGGAAGCAGAGGCTGACCAGCGCGCAGGTGAGCGTGTCGCCGGCGAGACTGAATCAGAGATGTACGAAATTCTGGAGATGGCGTGGGTTCCGCCGGAACTCCGGGAGAATCGGGGCGAGGTCGAGAGCGCTGCGACGCATGACCTCCCGTCGCTGGTCACAACCGAAGACGTTCGTGGTGATTTGCACGTACACACAGACTGGTCGGACGGGTCGAACACCATCGAGGAGATGGTCGCCGGTGCCAGCGAGTTCGGTCACGAGTACGTCTGTCTCACCGACCACGCGAGCGGTCCCGGCATCGTCAGTTCCATCGGACTCGACGACGAGGATATCCGCGATCAGATTTCGGTGATTCGAGACGTCGACGATGAGGCAGACATCGACGTGCTGGCGGGCATCGAAGCGAACATCGACACGGACGGGTCGATTTCGGTCGGTGACGACGTGCTGGCTGCCCTCGATATCGTGGTGGCATCGCCACATACCGGACTCGATGGAGACGGCACCGACCGACTGGTTGAGGCGGCCAGACATCCTGCGGTCGACATCATCGGACACCCGACGGGCCGACAGCTAAACCGTCGTGAAGGATTGTCTGTCGATATCGACCGACTGGCACGTGTCGCTGCTGAGTGCGACACGGCGCTGGAGATCAACGCCGATCCACGCCGACTCGACCTGAGCGGCCGTCTCGTCCAGCGAGCGCTCGAACAGGGAGCGATGGTTGCCATCAACACCGATGCTCACAGCCCAGCGAGTTACGAACTCGTCAGGTACGGCGTCCACACCGCCCGCCGGGGCTGGGCAGAATCCGGCGACGTATTGAACACTCGCTCTGTTTCCGAGTTATAGGGATTATCATACCTGTACAGAGATTCCCGCTGCGACGGACAGCGAGAAATCTACGATGACGTATGATAATTCCTATACAATGACTCGCCTGTTGACCGACACGATGCTCGGCCGGCTGACAACGTACCTCCGAATGTGTGGCTACGACACGGTGTACGCACCTGATGTCGATGTCGAAGCTGACGACGAGATACACGCGCTCGCCAGCGAAGAGAGCAGACGACTGCTGACGCGCGACCGCGAACTGGCCAGCAGAACCGAACACGCCGTACTTCTCGAATCCCGAGCCATCGAGGACCAGTTACGAGAACTCCACGATGAAGGGTTCGAGTTGACACTTCCGGAGACGCCCGAACATTGTGGCACCTGCAACGGCG
>PUMG01000287.1 GCA_003551265.1 Halovenus sp. | reverse complement strand
TCAAAGCGGTCGCTGGCTCGAAACAGGAACTCGGAGTCGCCGTGGCACGACGGCTCGCAGAAACGCTCGAATACTGACGGATGAAAATCGTGGGATTTTCGCGGCCCTCTGCCATTGCGACAGTAATTCGATACGAAAGGTCACGGCTTTACCCTGTCTCTGACCGATACGTTGGACACGGTCTGTTCAAGCGATGTGGTGATCAGTCACAATTTGGCTGTGTATGGTGTCGGAAATGAGGAACAGCCAGGAGTGAAAAGACGGGAAAGCCCCAGGGCGCTCGACTTGGGGGACTCGGTGCTCGGTCCAGTGCTTGTGTTGCCCACCTTCGTCGAGTGCCCTGCCCCTTTCAATCCCACCCGGCTCGACTGTTTGGCCGGCTGACGGCAGTGGCTGACTGGTCAGCCAACATGTAGTGGCTGGCCGAATTTAGCGTGTCATACAATCATTCACAACCGCTCAGTTTCTGTGTGGACCGAGCGGTGAAGAAGCTACCAGATGAGAGTGGTATTTGAGTTGGTATGCAACATACAGAGAGTGAGTTCAGCAGTTGAGTGTCGCTGATATCAATCATAGTTAACGTATGGTTCAAAGGTCAGTAGGCCGGTGTATGCACCGCTCACCGAACGACTTATTACATTTTATAACAGAATATCACACATGCCAATCAACATCGACCGATTCGAGGATGAGTCCGAAGATGTCCTCGACATCAAGGAGGGGACACAGCCTCACACGATTCTCACCTTTTTGTTGACTCACGACGAGCAAGCATTCACTCAGACCGAGATCCACGAAGCGACAGATATCCCCCGTGGGAGCGTTGGTGTCGTTCTGTCACGCCTGGAAGAACGAGGACTGGTACGACATCGTGGACGGTACTGGGCGATTGCGGAGGACGACCGACTCGCCTCGTACGCAGCACAGCAGGCTGCAAGTTCTTCGTCAACAACAGACGATTACTACGGTGGCTCAAACGAATGACGGACCAGTCATACGCCCGGGGAACTGTCGTGAAAGGTCCGGATCTGCTGGGCCCTCACGAATATCGTCCATATGTCTGCCTGAGCACGGGGGACCCTCCGTTTCGTGACCAAGAGGCCGTCTATGCGGTCGTCACCACGACACGCCGCTCGGCAGCAATACCCCTCGCTGGGACGGACTTTGCGAGTGGCGGACTCCCGCGTGAAAGTTACGTCAATTCATGGGTTCTCGTCACAATTAAACACGCCGATATTCAGGAAATTGAAGGTCAACTAACGGAAGAGACCGTGGACAAGATTGCACGAGAGGCAGCTATCCATATCGGCGCACTGGACTGACACATTCATCCGGGTATTGCTTTTCCTGAGTCCACTAAGCAAAGGAAGTTAACGTATCCAGACCCCTGACTCACGTGTCACATCACCCAGTGCAAGACTCACGCCGTGTATTCAGCACTTGGTATATGACGAATATCTGGTAAAAAGTACACCCCACCGGTCACTGCTTTCCCTATACTGGCCGCTTTACCAGTCCACGAGAACCATTCTATGACAGACTCCGAATTGGCAACGTGGGTGGGAATGGAAGGGGCCGCCCGCTCGGCGAAGGCGGACCCCTCAAGCACCGAAGCGAGTACCGCGAGCGAGGAGCGCAGTGTGGGTCCCCCGAGTCGAGCGAGCGGGGGCTTCCCCTTCTTCGACACCTAAAATTCGATTGTTTCTATCAAGGCAGACACAATTTTATCCCCTACTCAGTACATCCTATGCACGCAGTGCCGCACCAATCTGGATTTGCGGGTAAAAGACAGGCCTTCAGCCGTGCGGAGGACGTCAAGTAACAGTTCTATTCGTCGTCGTCCTCGATGGTCACGTCGACCGGTTCGTCAGCAGTTTCGATCTCGACTTCGGGTTCGTCACCACCTGTGAGGGACTTGACGACCGCAGCGACGACGACCAGGAAGGCGAGTACGCCGAGCAGCGTGAGCACTTTTTTCGTTCCTGACGACCCGGAGTCGTCGCTGTCGACAGCTTCTTCGCCACCGTCTGTTTTCACGTCGTCGTCTGCTGGATCTGCGACACCACTGAAGGGGAGGTTGGTCGTTATCGAACCGTCCTGTAGTTGTAGTTTGAGCATCGTTATCTCGACCATACGTAAGACTTCGATGGCTATTGACTTACCGGTTGTGTCCACCGTCGAGAAACGCCTCGATACGGTCGAGTGCCGTTTCGAGGTCGTCGAAGCCCGTTGCGTACGACACTCTGAGGTGGCCTTCGCCTCCTGCACCGAATGCGTCTCCGGGGACAGCGGCGACGCCGGTCTCTTCGAGGAGTTCCTCTGCGAACGTCTCGGCGTTTTCTCCGGGGACAGCGGGAAACGCGTAGAACGCGCCGCTCGCACGGAAACACTCGAGTCCCATCTCCGCAAAGCGAGAGAGCACGAGGTTGCGCCGACGGTTGTACTGCTCGCACATCGCTTCGACCTCGTCGTCACAGGACTCGAGCGCTTCGAGTGCGGCGTACTGTGCCGTCGTTGGTGCCGAAAGCAGCGTGTACTGGTGAATCCGGTTCATCGCGCGCGTTGCCTCCGGTGGCGCGAGCGCATAGCCCAGCCGAAGCCCCGTCATCGCGTAGGCTTTCGAGAAGCCGTTGAAGACGACTGTCCGCTCGCGCATTCCGGGAAGCGTCGCTATCGACGTGTGCTCGTGTTCGTAGCTCAGTGCTGCGTATATCTCGTCAGAGAGCACAGTGAGGTCGTGCTCGCGGGCGAACGCCGCCACTGGTTCGAGTTCGTCGGCAGTCATCGTCGCACCGGTCGGATTGTTGGGGTAACACAGCACCAGCACGTCTGCCTCGTCGGCTCCACTCTCTCTGAGTACGTCTGGAGTGAGTTTGAAGTCGTCAGCCTGTCGAGTCGGGACTGGACAGACCTCGCCGCCGGCGAACAGCGTTCCGGGGACGTAGGAGACGTAACACGGCTGGGCGATGGCGACGGTGTCGCCCGGGTTGACGAGTGCCCGAAACGCCAGGTCGAGCGCCTCGCTCGCGCCCGCTGTGACGAGTATCTCCTCGTCAGGGTCGTAGTCGAGGTCGTACCGTCGGCTGACGTGTCGCGCGATAGCAGCTCGAAGGTCACGTCGGCCACGGTTTGCGGTGTAGGAGGTTCTGCCCGCTTCGAGCGAGGTGATGGCAGCCTCGCGTGCGGCCCACGGCGCAGCGAAGTCTGGTTCACCCACGCCCAGGGAGATGATATCATCGCGCTCTTCGGCGAGTTCGAAAAACCGACGAATGCCGGAGGGTGGCACACGGTCGACGCGGTCGGCTGGTTTCATGGGGAGACGGCGAGTCGGTCGTCGTCGTGGCCGTCTCCGAAGACGACACCCTGTTCTTTGTAGGCGTCCATCACGTAGTGGGTGACCGTCTGTGTGATTTCGGGGACGGGTGCGACCTTGTTGCTGATGAACTGTGACACCTCGCGCATCGAGTCACCCTCGACTTGCATCATGAAGTCGAAGTCGCCGCTGACGAGGTGGAGCGATTCGACCATCGGGAACCGGGCGAGTCGGTCGGCGATGTCGTCGTAGCTCGTCTCGCGGTCGAGCGTGACGTTCAACTCGACGACCGCACGGACGGGTTCGTCGTCGAGTGTGCGCCTGTCGACGATCGCCCGGTAGCCTCTGATGGTGCCCTCATCTTCGAGTCGGTCGATCGCTGCCTCGACCTCGGCCGCGTCGAGGTTCAACTGGCGTGCGATGTCCTCGACGCTGTAGCGCGCGTTCTCACCGAGGACGCTGAGTACATCTTCGTCGCTCATGCGTCGGTAGAGTGTGCGCGGCCTCATTTCTGTGTCGCTTGCGGCACGAACATCCTGTCGATACTCTGGAGACAGATTATTGTCTGAAATGTAGTATATCACCAATATGTCGGGTGAGTTATTAGACCGCCGTATGTTTGACCAGGTTAGAATGTGTGTATTGTCGCCTCTAAATCTCCGAGAATAAAAAGGTAGTTTAAAATATGGATTTTCGATATACAGTTATCTAAGAAAGTAGAAATTGTATAAAGTGTATATCGAATCTCCAATAAACACTCTCCAGTAGTGGTAATTATAATATTCTGTATCTCCTGCACCGATATCTTTATGTGGAAACCGAATCACGTACCAAGTAGTAGCAGACACATACTGACAGCCGGACAGATTGATTTGAAATGTAATTAGTCTGTCCTGGCCGACAATGGGTTACGGTACTGCTGGGGAGGGTACCAGATGACAACAGGCAAACTGCGGTCGGATGTAGGATACGCACCTCTGTCGCGACGAGGGTATAATGAGTGTCTACCGCCGTCGTTCGACAGCGTAGAAGTATCCTACTCTCGTTTTCGATATATTTCAGAAGAACTGCATTCGCTAACCAAACTGACAAAACTACCATAACACAACAATGTCCGCAACAGTCAGCAGCTCGACTCTCGAAATCGGGGAGGAGAAGGCCGAGATATTCGAGGTACTGAGTAACCGTCGGCGTCGGTACGTCGTCCGTGCGTGTCAGCAGATCGAACCACCGATAGAGATTGGTGACCTCGCCGAGCGCATCGCGGCGTGGGAGCACGAGACGACGCCACAGGCGATCAACTCCGAGCAGCGGCGGCGCGTGTACACCTCGTTGCAGCAGACACATCTGCCGAAGCTCGAACAGAGTGGTTTCATCGAGTACGAACGGGGGGTGGTCGAGCCGACGGATGCGTTGACGGATCTGCAGCTGTACCTCGAAGTGGTCGACCAGAACGACATCCCGTGGGCGGCGTACTACCTCGGGCTGTCGGTCATCGCCGCGTTCGTGACGGCAGGCGCGTGGGCAGGCATCTACCCGGATGTCGTTCCTGCGTACGGCTGGACGGTGCTCGTCATCGTGGCGTTTGCGCTCTCGGCGGTCGTCCACTACTTCCACACACGTCGCCATCG
>PUMG01000226.1 GCA_003551265.1 Halovenus sp. | reverse complement strand
GCACGCCACCCTGGCCAGCTGCACAGCCGCACGGAGCACGCACCCAGCGCCGCCCCAGCGTAGCCAAACGCCAGCAGGCCGATGGTGGCGCCCAAGCACACGGCGATGACGCGCGACCTGCGCGCATTATGCGGGCGAGGTGGCCAGCAGTGAGGGGTGGGGGCAGGCAACAGGTGGGCGGCTTCGGACCTGGCGCCTGCGGATGGTCACGGTGACAGCCTGGCGGCCCCCTTCGATTCGTCTGACAGTCGCCCCTGCTCGCTCGATTGGTCGAATCTTGGCAGGTTTGGCGTCGGCCGGAACGTAGATCTCGGCGCCGAGACCTGCACGGGCGGCGTACGTGGCGATAGCCGCCCCAGCGTTGCCCGAGGAGTCCTCGACGACGCGGTCGACACCGAGGGAGACGGCGTGTGAGAGCGTTGTCGCCGCGCCGCGGTCCTTGAAACTCCCCGTGGGAAAGCAGTACTCGAGTTTGAACTCGCAGTTCCACTCAGGGGCGTCGACGAGCGGTGTCCACCCCTCACCGAGTGTGACACGCCGGTCGACCGGGAGGAACTCGTCGAAACTCCAGAGTCCACGGTCACGGTCGGCGCTCTCCGGTGGGTCGCCGTCTGGAAGCAGCGAGCGGTCGAAATCGAGTGGATGACCACACCCGCAGCGCCACGGAGCGTCTACGTCTTCCTCGTACGTCCGGTCACAGGCACGACACCGGTACATACGTCGTCTGTCGAGTGGAGTGGTGGTGTGTCTGTCGATGGCGGAAACCCTGTGTCTCGTTACCATACGCCAGCAAACGCTTTTTACCACACCTTCATTGTGGCTGATATGAGTCTGTTCCCAGAGGAGATGGAGAGCGAGCGACTCAGATACGAGCGTCTCCATCCTACGGATTTCGACCCGTTCGAGTTGTACCAGTACGTCCACAGGGACGCACCACACATCGACGAGATAACCCAGTACGTCACCTGGGACCCCTACGACAACCCGAAGCAGGCATTCGAGTGGGTGCAGAAATGTGGGAGTTCGTTCGATGAGGGTGTGTCTGCAACGTACGTCTTGCGGCCGAAAGAGGGCGAGCGTGCTGATGAATTCGCTGGTCTCGCCGGTTTACATCCCGACTGGGATCGGCGAATTGCGACGCTCGGGACGTGGCTTCGCAAGCCGTTCTGGGGCCGGGGCTACTCCGGTGAGCGTGCCGGACGGTTGCTCGAACTCGCGTTCGACCGCCTCGACCTCGAGGTCGTGACCGTGAGCCACGATCTCGAGAACGACCGCTCCCAGAGAGCAATCGAGAAGTACGTCGAACGCCACGGCGGCCGGAGAGAGGGAGTCATCCGTAACGCGATTGTGATGAACGGCGAGCCATCCGACAACGTCCGCTACAGCATCTCTCGGGAGGAGTGGGAGGAAAGTCGGGGCTTCTGACGCTACCGGTTGCAGTGTTCGAGGGTAGCTGGAAGGTCGTTGACGGTCTCGACGACGGCGCTGGCACCGGCTTGCTCGAAGCGCTTACGTCCGTACTCACCAGTCAATCCACCGGTTAACACGCCGATACCATCGTACGTTCGGTCGTCCCGTTCGGCGGCGTTCACTGCCGTCTTGACGTCGTCGAGTGTATCACCAGCGAAGGCGACGCGGTCGGCGTCGAAGCGGTCGGCGAGCGTGATGAGTGCGCTCGGGTCCGGTTTCCCTTCATCCCAGTCGTCCATGGTAAACCGGTGCTTCTCGGGAACGTCGAGACCGACACGCTGAAGTGCAATCTCGGCTTCTGCAGCGGGTCGACCCGTGAGAACGCCGAGAGCGTACCGTTCGTCCAGTGTTTCGAGGGTCGCTGGTTCGACCAGCACCGGTTCGTCGTGGATGAAACCCTCCATTTCGAGCGTCGGTTCGCTGCCTTCGAGGTCGCGGTAGAGCGAACCACCGAGATACAGTTGTTGAAAGGTGTCACGCAGGCGCTCGCTGTCCCACGCCGTGAACACCAGTTCGCGTTCGGCAGGTGGCAGTTCGTCAGAGACCACCGCACGTGCCGCAGCCAACCCGCCGCCCATCATCGAGATGGCGTCAGTGAACTCCTCAAGTGTGATGTCACAGCCCTCGCGTCGAGCGAGCACGAACAGGGCAGCGGCGTCGGTCAACTCCCAGTCGTTGTTGAAGCCACCAGCGTCTTTGAATAGCTGGATGTCCGTGCGGTCGATAGACTCGTTGTAGACTGTCTGGAGTGACTCGACGATTGCCCGACGGTAGGAGTCTGCAACGTCGACAAGCACACCGTCGATGTCGAGAACGACTGCGTCAACGTTCATTATCCTTCCAGACGCTCTCGTGATTCAAGGTCGTTGTGGATGGTGCAACAGTCAGCAGAACACAACGTCCTTTTGTCGTCCCGGAGACTAACTCGGTTAATGGCTGAGGAGTCTCGAACACCTCTGAGTCTGTATCTGGCAGGTATCACGACTCTCGCAGCGCTCACCGTGTTCTTGCTGGTCGTGCTGTTCACCACTGGGTTCGCTGATCTTATCGAGGCGTTTCTGGCCGACCCACCCGACACAGTGCGAGAGAATCCTCTCGTCCTGATCGTGTTGCTGGGGGTGTTCGCGTCGATTCTTGCACTCGTCGCCGTCGTTGTACTGGTCGGCGCACAGTACGCTACCGACGAGCAGTCGGATACGAACCAGATGAGGCCTCGGTAAGTAGCTTGTGTTTGTTCACTCGCAGCGAAAATGATGAAGAACTTTATCGGTCTTCCGGAGCGTAACAGTATTCGATGGTTCAAGGGGGGCTCGTATTCGACCGAGTGAGCGAGCACGAAATTGACGTTCGAGACACGATTTCGGACCAGCAGTATCGCATATCGAGTTCGGAACCGATAGAGACGCAGCAGACAGCGTTCGATTCGTTTCCGGGTCCAACCACGGACGCACTCGCTCTCGACGCAGTTGACCTCCGCATCTCTGGGTCGTATGGTGTCACGTTCCGTGACGAAGCGGGTAATTTCAAGGAGGCAACCAGCATCGATGGGAGTACCTACACAGGCACCAATGCGACGCACTTCATCGAGCTAAGCACGCCAGTCAAATCGTATCTCCGAATCGACGGACCGTTTCGCTACGAGCAGGACACCGACGGAATCAGTATCGACCTCTCGGAGTCGAGATGGACGGTACTCGGCGCACGCCCGTGGCCGTGTTATTCTGAGGAAATAATCACTGTCAGTGAGTCACTGGACGACCTGCGGGAGGCGATTTCCTGTTTTGGCGGGTCAATACAGACGACATCTCCTGAACGGTCGTTCCCGACGCTTCGTGGCCATCCGCCGGTGCTTCGAATCGGAGACACACTCGAGATTCCGGATTCGGTTTCGAAACCGGACGCTGGCATAACAGTGACTGTCCCGCCGACGAGAGTGGCATTACTCACAGTTGCCCCCCTCGCGTACTATCTGCTTGCAACTGTCGAATTCGGCGAGAACTTCCAGGTGGAAACTGCCGATGGGTTCGTCTATCGACCCACAGAAGAGACACTTCCGGAAGCGGTACAATCGGTGCTCACCCGGTGTTTCTATCTCGACTGTCTCGTCAGAACAGAGGGTCTCTATCCGGTCGATTTACGAGCACGGGACGAGTTCGAATCCGTCTTCGATGGTGAACTGGCGTACGAAACACTGTACGAGCAGTCGCTCTCGAAACGAACCGAGACGTATCTCAAGGTCGATGTTGACGTGGTCGAAACGGTGATGCCAGACTGGCCGGTCACTGCGTTTGTCGAGCCAGATCTTGATTCGGTCGAGGCGCTGCCGTATCTGGTCTACGAACTCGCACACATCCAACCAGCAAACCCACCACGGTACACCGGAGAAGCGGCTCGAAAGCACATCCTCGATACAGTCTCCGGTGTGACTGCCGAAAAGACGCGTAGTACGGCGCTCGTCTTCGAGGAGGAAGAGGCGTTCGTAGAGCTCCCGGAGACGACAGGGCAGCAGACACTGTGGGTTGGAGATGGTATTCCACTGAACGGCACAACGTTTCTCCCGGAGGGATACCAGAACACCGTCGTTCTGGTAGACGAACACGACTCGACAGCAAAAACAGAGACCGCCTCGGCTGGGATGGAGATAACTCTCGTCTGTAACGACTCAACGATGGACCGTGAGTCGGTCAATGTCGAGGATTACTTCGAGATGGATGAAACGTTTTCGACAGAGGTGTCTGCTCACTTTCAAGTAACGAAGGGTGAACTCAGACGGATAATCGAGGCAGGGACGGGATATCTTCACTTCGTCGGTCACGCAACTCCCGACGGGCTGGAGTGTGTTGACGGTTTACTGAATGTCGCGACGGTGAGAGAGAGTAACGTCAAGACGTTCTTTCTGAACGCCTGTCAATCCTTCCAGCAGGGCAAACACCTCGTCGAACGCGGAAGCACCGGAGGTATCGTCACATACAGCGACGTCTCGGACAGACACGCGCTCGAAACAGGAGGTCTCATTGTACAACTGCTGAACAGCGGGTTTCCAATCGGTGCCTGTCTCAGCGTCGTTCGAGAGTCGACGCCGATTGGAAACCAGTACGTTCTCGTCGGAAATCACGCCTCGAAAGTCCGACAGACAGAGGGGGTAGTGCCACACAGCATCCACGTGAAACGGCGTGACGAAAGCTACGAACTCGAAATAACTGCCTACGCGACGGGTGCACCGCGTTATACAATCGGGGCAATTGTGACATATGTGCTTGATTCACTCGATAACCACTTTCTCGTCCCTTCGACGGTAACGGTTGCCCTCGAAGAAGAAGAGCTTCGGGAGTTCCTTTCACTGACCGAGATGCCGATTATCTTCGAGGGACGCCTCCAGTCACAGGCAGAATTTTTCGAGGCAATCGAACGGTAGCGACGCGACAGTGGCCGAGGGACTGTTCCGACGATTACACAACACTCGAAGCAGTAGAGAGCTGTATG
>PUMG01000041.1 GCA_003551265.1 Halovenus sp. | reverse complement strand
GTCGAGAGTGGCGTCGGAGCCGAAGCCGTCGATTCCAGTGGTTGCCATCAGTCGTACACCTCCCGGTAGCGGCGTCGAATCCACTGACTGAAGAGGTTCATCGCGAGCGTCATCGCAAACAGCGTCAGCCCCACCGCGAACAGCGACTGGTACTGGATGGACCCGATGGCGACGTCGCTGATACCAACCTGCACCATGTAGGCAGTCATGGTCTGAATCTCATCCAGCACGTTGAACGTGATGTTCGGATTCATTCCCGCTGCGAGCGTGACTGCCATCGTCTCACCGATTGCACGCGAGATAGCGAGGACGAACGAGGCCAGAATCCCCGAAAGCGCTGCTGGTAGCACGATGTTCGTCGATACTTCGAACTTCGTCGCCCCGAGTCCGTAACCAGCGTGACGGAGATGGTCCGGTACCGCAGACATAGCGTCCTCGGAGAGCGAGGAAACCATCGGGAGAATCATCACAGCGACGACGAGTGCACCTGCGGCGGCGTTGAACGTCCCCGTCTCGGGGAACACTCGCTGAATCTGTGGCGTGATGAACGAGATTGCGAAAAAGCCGTAGACAATAGTCGGGATGCCAGCGAGTACCTCGAGTGTTGGTTTGAGCACCCGTCGAAGCCGGTCGGAGGCGTACTCCGAGAGATAGATCGCCGTCAGCACGCCGATTGGGAGCGCGATGAGCGCACTCCCGACGACGATTATCATCGTGCCCCAGATGAGCGGTAAGACGCCGAAACTCCGGGGGCGGATGAGCGGAGACCAGTCAGTTCCGGTGAAAAACTCGATGAGAGACACCTCGCGGAAGAATGGAATCGCGCCAGTTATCAAAACGGCGATAATACCGAACGTCGTCAACACCGTCACGAGTGCACACGCAAAGAAGACGAAGCGTGCGATGTCGGTGGTGCGGTCGGTCACTGCCCCGTCCGTGATATCGACACTGCTCATCGATGCTCCTCGATAGCCTGTCTGAGTGCGTCGTGGCTGGCCTCGACCACGTCGTCGGAGGCGGCGTAGAACCCGACTTTCCGGGCGGCCCACTGGGTCCAGACGAGTCGCTCGTCCGCCTCAGCGAAGCCTGCATCGACAGCCTCCTGGTGTGTCTGTTCGTCGATCTCCTCGAAGTAAAATTCAGTGAACGCCCGCATCACCTCACGGTGGAGTTCGTTCGTGTTGATGTAGACGAACATCGACCGACTCAGTGGGGCGTACTCCCCGGTTTCGACGGTCTCTCGGGTCGGGAAAATCGGCTCGTCCGAGTCGCTGTCGGGGTTCGGAATGCCGATGAGCTTCAGGTCGTCTTCGTTCTCGTAGTAGTAGCCCGCACCCCCCCATCCGAGTCCGTGTCTGTCTCCGCTGACGCCCCGGACGATGACGTTGGTGTCAGCGCTCGCCGAGTAATCTCCCCGAATCGCTCCAATTTCGCCCAGTAATCGTTCGGTGAATGAGTCGAACGTTCCTGAGCCGGGGTCTCGTCCGTACAGTGCGAACTCCTCGTCGGGCCAGTCTGGGTCGATATCTGCCCACGTCTCGACGTCGGTTCCCGGGCCCCAGATGTCCCGAAGCTGTTCGACGGTCAGGCTGTCACACCAGTGGTTGTCCGGGTGTGCGAAGATTGCAATTCCGTCACGAAGCGCTTCGAGTTCGATGTACTCGACACTGTTGTCGGCACACAGCTGTTGTTCGTCCTCCAGAATGGGCCTGCTGGCGTTCTGTATGTCAGTTGCGCCCTCACAGAAATTCTGAAAGCCGGCCCCCGTTCCCGAGCCGACGACCGGGATTGTCACGCGGTTGTTCCGCCAGAGAAACTCCTCTGCGACTGCTGCGCCGTGGGGCAAAACGGTGTTGCTCCCGTCCATCGAGACTGTTCCACGGAGTCCATCGTCCTCGCCGTGGACGATACAGCCAGCCAGCGAGGCAACGCCAGCGACCCCCGTCACGAGAAATCCGCGACGTGTTACCGTACCCGTGGACGAGGGACGTTCCATCACCTGTTGGTAGCCCACTGTTGCGTAAATATTATACTATTAAATCTCTGTAGATGCGTAGAGATACATATAGTCATATATATCTTCTCAGGCCCGGATAGCCGTGTCCACGCCAGAGCACCAGCGCGATGGCGAGCAGGACGAACTCGCTCAGAAAGTACGGCTGTGACAGCGACTCGACCAGGAGTTCTGTCACTGTTGGTGGGCCACTCTCGTCGTAGAGTTCGACCGACCAGTACGGCCACAGCAGGAAATCGCCCGTGGCCTCGTCGTCCCACAACACTGGTAGCGCATCGACCAGTGAGTGCGAAAGCGCGCCGATTGCGAACGCGATTCCGTACTCCACCCGGTCGTAGTATCGGCTGACGAGGTAGACGACAGTACACAGGGGGACGAGCACCAGCAAGGAGTGTGCGAGCGTTCGTCCAGTCGGGAGGATTCCGACATACCACGCAAGAGGTTTGTCCACGAGGTCAGGAAAGAGACTCCCGAAGAGAACGACGAGAACCGGTACATCAGTGGGTTCCTCGTCGAACCGGAGTCGTGTCGAGACGGCATAGAGGATGTACCCAATTGCGAGGTGCCCCATCGGCCACATAGGTTCTGCTACCGGGAGGGTGTCATAACAGTGTTTCTGTGTTGACCGTCGGTCGCGTGTTCGTTCTTACAGCGGCGAAAAAGAGCTGGTGAGTAGAGGCAGCACCTCGGCTTTCGTCACCAGCGCGCAAGCCCACGGAGTCGACACGTCGAGAGAATGCGACCGGACTCGATGACACAGGAGTTTGATCGCGTTTCAAAATGAGACACTGAGAATATCGTCACTCTTCGAGTTCCTCGTCGAACGTTACTGTCGCGTGGACACGACGGTTCTGGATAACGATTTCGTGTGGCACATCTTCCTCTCCGATGAGATGCTCTTCGACTTCACTCTCTGATGGGACTGCGTCTTCCGGATACCGGCCTGCGAACCGCGCTTCAATGGTGAGGATTTCGCCATCGTCCACGTCGAACACCAGGTTGTTCACAACACTCTCCACGTCATCAAACACTGGATTGTCGTCATCAATGTCCGGGTCTGTATCTGGACCCTGGTCGTCTTGTCCTTGGTCTTCTACGTCATCTAGATCATCTACGTCAGGTTCGAGAGCGCCAAGCAGATCGTCCGTCTCCCAGGCACCGAACGCCATGGACGCATCACCAGTTGTCTCGAACAGCCACACACCGTCCTCGTCGTCGACCACTCGATCAGTCTCCTCGAGATAACGGTCGAGCGCCTCGTACACGATATCTTCAGGGACAAACTCATCTTCTTCGCCTGGCATCATCCCCGCAATAAGTATGTCGTTGGAGAGAGCGAATGCCAGTCCCTCGGTCAGTACCTCGGCACCGACATACACCGTAAAGTCCTCACGCTCTTCAGCTTCCTCGAATCCATCCGTGTACTGCTCTTCGAATACGTCACGGTCGTACTCCCCGTGGAATATAACGAGCTCATCTGCCATCGTTATCGTCGTCGTGTCGATGCCGTCGATATCCCGGCTGTTGTCGGCAATGATGTCTTCGACAAACGGATAGAACAAAAGCGTGATGATGGCAAACGGTGTGAGGAACGCCCCATACAGTGGCAGACCAAGGATGGGCATCTGCTCGACGACCTCTCCCAGTTCCTCGAGTTCGTCTTCGAGTTCTTCAAGTTCGTCTTCGAGTTCGTCGTCGAGTTCGTCATCAGGATTCTCACCACCGTTGAGCGCCATTACGGTCTCCCAGTCGACGTGCGTGAAGAACACTCCCGTCTCTGGGTCAGTGTGGCTTTCAGCGGGCACCCACTGGCTGTAGTCGGGGAGTTCGTACGTGGGGAACTCCTCGTCACCATCGTCCTCGTTCTGGGCTCCAACACGCCCTACAAGCGTACTAGCCGCTGCAACGATAACCCCCGTACGAAGGAATTGTCTCCGGTTCATACCCCTAGAAATTATACGCATCTCATCAAGAACTATTTTGCAAGGTTCAAGTCACTCAGTTGCACAGTGAGTGCTGAGACGAATCGGTCAGTAGTGCCATAGTCTCTGTTTGAGTTTTGGCTCGGACGCCTCGATACAGCTGCGTTGCCAAGACGTGCTCGCTTCGCTGTGTGTCTCGTCTCCTTCGAATCATCTGCGTTGCTCTGTCATCCTCACAGCGTCCGGACAAAAAGAGCCGTCGGACGGCTGTGAACCTATGGTTCAGAGCCAGAGTTTTAACCCCTGCCTGTGAACCACGCTCTTGATGAGCACAAATCCCGGCAAACAACTCCGGAATCTCAGAGAGCGCATCGAACACTCTGCGGACATCACCGACGACGACCGCGAAGTGATCAAAGCCTTCGACCGTCGCCTCGATCTCCTCAACCAGCACTACTCCGAACATCGCCATCTCAAACTCCTGCGACACGTCACCATCATCGCCGAACAGCTTGATGGTAAGCTCGTGGCCTGTCTCGACGACCGCAAGGCGGCCGAAGATATCGTCGCCTGGATCAACCGCGAGTACACGAACGAGGAGACTAACCGAGACTATCGCACGGCCATCCGTGTCTTCGGCAAACGTGTCGCCGGCGAGGATGGCGATCCTCCGGAGTCGCTGGCGTGGGTCCCGACCGGAACGTCCTCCGAGTATGACCCAACACCGGACCCGCGAGACATGCTCCGCTGGGAAGATGATGTACTCCCGATGCTCGAAGCCGCTCGGAACGACCGTGACCGTGCGATGGTGGCTGTCGGCTTCGACGCCGGATTCCGTGGTGGAGAGTTCAAATCGCTGCGTGTCGGGGATATCCAGAACCACCGTCACGGCCTGCAGGCAACTGTCGAGGGGAAACAGGGGCGTCGGACCGTCCTGCTCGTCCCCGGCGCACCGTACCTGGCGGATTGGCTCTCCGATCACCCTGCTGGTGACGACCCAGAAGCACCGCTGTGGTC
>PUMG01000197.1 GCA_003551265.1 Halovenus sp. | reverse complement strand
TATCTTCCAGCTGACTGCCAGGGCTATGTCCTTCTCCTGAGCCCCGGCAGATACTGCACCCGGGTCATGTCCACCGTGTCCGGGGTCTATTGCTACCAACTGCTCAGCCAATACTATCACACCCCTCAGTCAGTTGTCGTATTTGCGCCTATCGCGTATTTCCAGTGTGTGCTTAATCTCGCGCAAGTCCTGGCGCATCTCGGACTTCATCATCTTCATCGTCTCGGCGGTCTCTTGGAACGCCTCCTGCAATCTCTCAGCGTGCCTTAGAAGGCGGTCCTCTCTTCTGCGGCTGGTCTGCAAAACATGCAGAAAAAGGACGACAAAAAGACCGCCAAAAACGTACTGAGACACTTGCCCGAATAATTGTTCCTGCATGGAACCCTCCTGTTAGTCGTTATTATCATTGTTGCTTTGACTTTGCTTTCCAATCTCTTCGTTCACTATACGCAGTACACGATTCAGGAGTTCGGTCATGGCATATTCGCTTACCCCAGCTTCCTGGCGGTTGAAATCATTAAACAGCTCCGATAGGCGTTGGTTTAAGTCACCCGCGTTCGGCGTAATTGTCATCTCCTCCTCGTTCTTCGGTTTACCCAAGCTTCGTAGTTCCACTCCCCTGCTTTAAAAATGTCGCGCAAACTTTTCAACCAGTAACGAGTTTTGCTCTTCCGGTTAGCCAGATCCTCACAAAAACTGCCGCCAATTATCTTATCGATCTGATCATCGGATAGTCTGCTAAATTCTTGAGCTACCTTAGTGACTTTGTTGGTCTCACTTAACCAAGACAAAACTCCATCGATATGACTCAGCATCCGATCACTCCAAGGAATCGCGTGTTCATTATCAATGAAATAAACGTCGCCTTCCTCGGTCTTCTCGAGGGTAGTGGACTGGGAGATACTATTCATTATCAAGTCAAATACCTCAGATAATTTTTTTTCTACAGTGAAAATCCTTTCTTCGATCAGGCCGTCGATAAACCTAACCAGGCATCCGTACCTCTGACTCAAAGAATTGAACCCATACTTGCTTGGGCTGTTGATCAGCAAAACTTCGGGTACATTAATAGACAGATGCTCGGAGATTGTGTATGCTAACCTTTCAGTAGTGACGGAGCTGATATTGGAAACCTCTGATCCATCTCTGCATTTCAATACATGGTAATCGCCTTCTTCGTCGCGCACTAACTTCTTAGGAGTTCTGCCTCTACGTTTTCCTCGGAAATCATGGTCTACGATTTCTAATTTGCCTGTATAAAACATCTTAATAAGTCTCTACCTTGTCCCACTCTACTATCCACTTCTCTGCTGTAGGTGCACTGTTCGCTACCACGGTGAAAGGTTCTGTAGTAATTATAGCTATTCCGTACAACACACCCCAACTTCCCGAGAGGCTTAGTATCTTCTCCAACGCCTCTATCTCTTTAGGATCAACGTCTTGAGCTAACCGATACCAATCCTTGCCGATTTCAATGCTTTCCTCGCAATTCAAGGAACATGGAAAGTTGGTTCCGAGGTTGAGATTCACATACCGCAACATCCGCTGGTTGAACATGTGGATCTCCGGTAGTTTAATGTGTCTTTCGTCCACCTGCTCGAACTCAGAGTTCTCTGCTATCTGGTACATGGGATCTATATACTCTGGCCAGACTTCTGTGAAGAATTTACTGCAGCACCCAGGGTAGCCTAGCAGCTCACCCATAGTCATATGGTCTTTGTTCTCAGAGGCTCGCCTGAACTCTCTCGCACCCTCTAAGCTGTGTGACAGGACTCCATAAACCATAGAGTTCTCGTCGAGATGGCGGACAGGAAAGTGTTGGTGAGAAAAACCGCTATATACTTGGGTTCTTCTGATCGGAAGCCAGACAAGACCGTCCTGCATCAGTTTTTCTATTTGTTCATCGTAATTTTGAGGACGGACGTGCATAGTAGCACATTCACGCAGTTTTCGTTTAACCATCTCGTACTCTAACTTATCCGAAAGACCACGAGCACGCTGCATATAAACTCCCCACTCGTCTTCCGCATCAGGATCATTCCATATAATTTCGCATTGAGGACTGACATCTAAGCCTTCTACCATACGCATTATGCACAACCCCCATCGCTATCAGAATGCCTTGTGTTACCATCCAGATGCTCAATGCCGTCTGTGTGCCCTCGACTCCCAGGTGCAGGATCACTACTATCTAAGTGCCTGGTGTTACCATCAAGGTGCTCTACACCATCGTTATGACCGGCCGTTTGCTCTTCCGAAGACACCTTGCGAACTCTAACCTTCTGCTGGTTTCTCTTTTCACCTCGCGGGCTTCCCGAAGCAGCAGGGTACTCGTAGTTCCTCTTATCCATTATACGAAATGGATTCGTGATCATATCTTCGGCTTTGTCTCCGTCGAACTCGGCCCTGCCATCAGTGGCCAGTACTACGTTAGGCATTATCGCTTTGAGGAGCCTTTCACCTTCCTCTAACAGTGCGTAGTAAGCCTTGCAATAGTAAGCTCGATTTCGCCAGTCTCTATCGATCGCTGCACCAGCACACCCGCCTGTGCAGTTACGCCAGAATTTACACCCTTTGCAACCACCGTCTTTGTACTCTACTTGAGGCAGTATATCGTACCTGATCATACCGTATCGTTTACTCGGATCGTTCCAGTCTTGGTAATCTGGATAGCGCGGATAGATATGTCCGTCCATCGCTCCTACTTTAAAGCAACCAGCAGTTTTACCATCACTCAGAACTACTGGTTCCGTTCTCGCATGGTAGTACCTGCACTTGTCGAAGATGCACGTCCCTTGCTTATTCCCTAGCAAGCTATCGAATACATCCCTGAAAGGTTTCCACCCAGACTTCTCAATCTCGAACACTGTAAAGTTTAGCAGGTCCACCCAAGCATCCGCCATTTCGTCTGGTGTAAGTGCATAGTTCCCGTCATCAGCAAAGTTTACAGCGGGGTTGAGCCGGCCACCTGAGATGCCTATACTTTCTAACCACAGGAGCCAATCCTTTAGCTTCTTTCGAGGTTCAGGAAGAGTGTTGTACTTACTCAGAATACATATGATACCCGTGCTTACACCTTTATCACGCATTTTCAACAAATTACGCTTGCAATCTTCCCACACTTGCTTCGGGTCCTTGCCTGGAACGTTTCGAGCTTTGTTTAGAGGGTACGGACCATCGATTGAACAACCAACATGTGTGCTATACTTTTCGAACAGCTTGATGTGCTCATCCGTCAGGTTGTGCGGATATACCTGTATGCCAGTCCGCTCACCCAACTCGTAGCCTTTCGCCAGAATTTTCTCTAAAACGTCGATGTCGGCTAACAGAGGATCTCCGCCATGCACATAAACGGGAGGTCCAAGTTTGTTGAAGTCGTATTCGATTTGTTTCAACACAGCGTCCAAGTCTAGCTTCCTCTTATCTCTACCTTTCTGCCGAATTACCTTCTCGTAACAATACACACAGGCGTTATTGCACTCGCTATTTGTGAGCTTAACACTTACACTCAACGTCTAACCTCCTTTAGAGCTTTTCTACCAAGCGTGGATTATCAGCATGTGCATCTTCCATATAGTCGTCATGATCAGAGTGTGGAGAATCTGAATGAGCGTCGCGGTCTGAATGCGAAGTATCACCGTGATCGTCCTGATCATCGTAGTTGGACCAATCCTCATGCCCTAAGTCACCATAATCGTCAGTATCCTCGTGTGATACGTCCGCGTGATCCGACCAATCATCATGAGGAGTCTCGATGTGATCGCTGTGATCTATATGGGTTGCATCGCTGTGGTCAGTCCAGTCCTCATAAGGAGTTTCAATATGATTACTCCAATCTTCTTCACTTGTATCGTTGTGATCATCATACTCATAGTGGTGGTCGCTATAGTCCGTCCAATCCCCGTGATCGCCGTGACTATCATTATGATCATCATGCGGGTGAGGGTGATCGTACCAATCACTCCAGTCATCGTGGTCACCATGTGTATCGGAGTGGTAGGGGCCAGAATCCAAATGATCGTCGTAATCATCAGTATGATCAGAGTGAGAAGTGTCATCGTAATCTGTCCAATCTGAGTAATCCCTTACCTCGTGGTTGCTCCAGTCTCCGTGATCAGCGTCATCCCAATCCGTCCAATCATGGTAATCCGTCTCATCATGATCGCTCCAGTCTTCGTGGTCAACCTCACTATAATCAGTGTGATCAGAATGAGCCATATCGTGATGTTCGTTATAGTTCATCCAGTCGTCGTGATCGGAGTGGCCGGAATCGGAGTGGCGATCCGTGTCGCTGTGCGAGATGTCGCTATGAACATCTTCATCTTCCTTGTGCATATCTTCATGTTCTACTTGATGGCGGTAAGGTTGGCCTGTACCGTCCTCAATAGCGACCCACAACCATTTACTCGGATGAATCCGAAGAACTCCTTCACGACGGTTAACTTCAACGTCAGATTCCTCAAGACCTATGATCCTTCTGTGCTGATATTCATCCCAATAGACTAATCCAGCAACCTCTAATCGAAGGGTTCCAGCAGGTTGAGAAGTATCCTCCCCTTCATCACTCCCTCGTATGGCCCAAATTTCATCAGAGCGTTTGAGAAATATTTCTTCACCTTCTATCCAAATTTCACCCTCCTTAGCCATTTGATCTCCTCCACTCAAATCGAACTAATAGGCAGTACAAACTCACTCGCTTCAATAGAACCGTGGAGCCAAGCGTCACCTTGCTTATCAAACTTAAATCTTAGATCATCCCCTTTATAACCCCTCAAACCTTCCTCATCCGCCACCACCGCTCCCGCGCCAGCCTTCCACCGTCCATCCGTCCCAAACCCGGCCTGCTTCACGCCTTCCGAGTAACCCCATACTCCATCCTTATCGATGAATACATGTTTGCTGCCAGCTACTCCCTGTGGCCCTTCATCAAAATCATGCTGATATTTACCATCAGGGTCGAAGAATGGTGCCTCGGCGCGGTGCCAGGACTTGATTATATC
>PUMG01000275.1 GCA_003551265.1 Halovenus sp. | reverse complement strand
TTCACTCTGTGGCAGCAAACGCTTAACTATCCGGTTGGTAATGTTCCAACAATGGCGAGCGAGTCCCAGGAGAAACAGACTGTGTCGGTCACCCTCCCCACAGAGCTTCTCGAGTGGGTCGAAACGGAGGCGAACGCCGTGGGAGTAGACACAGAGACGTTGCTCGTCCAGTTACTAGCGTCGTACCAGACGGTGACCAACCACAGCAAGGCGGTGACAGACGAGTCCGTACTGCTCGACGGGACTGCAGTTGGGGGCGCTGGAGAATCCGAGCTCGAAGAGAGATTGCGGACACAGCTGGAGTCCTCGCTCGAACAACAAGTCGAGACGCTGCAGGCAGACTTCAACGAGAAGATTCAGGACGTTCGACGGCGGGTCATACAGGTGAAAAAAGAGACCGACAGGAAAGCCCCCGAAGAACACACACACCGTGAGTTCGCAAAAGTCGAGTCGCTCGCCAAAGACGTGGACTCACTCACCAGACAAGTCGAACAGCTTCAATCGGCGGTCGACGAACTCGATAGTAAACTTACTGACGTCGATGCACAGACCAACGAGATTTCTGTCCACGAGGCACGTCTGGACGAACTCGGAAAGCGCATCCGGACGGTCGGCTGGATCGTCAGGGACCTGCGCGAGGCACAGGAGTCCTCAACTGCGCGGGAGACAGTGAAACACATAAAACAGACAGCAGCGCGCGAGGATATCGAACGGGCGACGTGTGAGAACTGTGGTGCGGGAGTGACGCTGTCACTGTTGACCGAGCCACGCTGTCCACACTGTGAAGCAACCGTGACGAACGTCAAACCTGCTGCTGGCTGGTTCCGCTCGCCGACGCTGACTGCCGCGTCACAGCTCGAATCGGGGGAGGAAACATGACCGACGATTCTAACGAGTTCGATTCCGAGAAGGACCCGTTCGAGGAACTTGACACCCACGTCGGTGAGCGAGACGGAGACCCGTTCGAGGATGCGGATGGACTGTTCGAAGAGGAGGAGGTCCCCGAGATTGACCCGGAGACGGTGTGGGAAGACGTACAAAGTGTGCCACTCGATGAGACTGTCGAAGACGCAGACACGATAGTGGAGAACCTCTCCTCGTCTGCGGACAGCGCACGTCCACAGGAGGTGGGGGACGCTACTGTTCCCACCCGCAGTTACTGCGAGCAGTGTGAGTTCTTCTCGGCACCGCCAGCCATCGAGTGTCAACATCCCGGAACGGAGATTCTCGGATTCACTGACCTCGAAACCGTTCGTGTTCGCAACTGCCCGGTCGTCGCCGAGCGACAGGACCTGGAACGGAAGTGAGATTCTGAGACGATTGTTCGAAATCCACGGGCTTATGATGCCAAAACACACAGGTGAGACGTATGCAGTTCTGTGACGACTGCGGCTCGATGATGAAAAAAGAAGACGGCGTCATGGTCTGTGCAGGCTGTGGTGCAACCGCCGAGCAGGAAGTCGAGACAGAGGCGTTCATCAGCACGGAGGAACAGACCGACGACGAACTCATCGAGAGCTCCGAGGAGGCGAACTTCGAAGGGAAACCGACCGCGAAAGATGTCGTCTGCGATGCGTGTGCCCACGAGGAAGCGTGGTACACCATCAAACAGACCGCATCCGCTGACGAGCCACCGACGCGGTTTTTCAAGTGCAAAAATTGTGGGAAGAAATGGCGAGAGTACAGTTAAAACAGGTCTTTCGCTTTCCGATAGATCGGTGATTCGAGCCAGTCCCGTTGTTCTGCTGCGGTCTCAAGTTTTCCCAGCGCTTCTTCCCGAGTGAGTACGTCTCGATTGGCGAGTGCTTTCAGGATGATGGGTGAGATTGCGACTCTGGCGTCTGCGATTGTCTGGAGTTCGGGGACCGCCCGGAGGTCGTCGGTGATCAGAAATTCCATGTCGAGTTCCTGTGTGAGGCAGGCACAGCTGCCTTCACCTGCGTCAACACGAGAAGAAGAAAATTCGCTGTTGATGCGGTGAACAGTAATCCGATCCAGGTGGTCAAGAACTGTTTTCGCGGCGTCCCCGTGACTGTCGTCGTACTCGGCAGTGGCTTCGAGTTCGTCGACGACTGTCTCCGTGGTGTGAACGTCGAATTCTGTGAGAAATGTGTCGAGCAGATCAATGGTTGCGAGTGTGACGAGAGCACTGGTATCCGCTGCAATCATTTCTCTTCAGCCTCTACAGTTCCGCGAGATCGTCGGCCAATTCTTCGCCCTGTTCCAGAAGTGTTTTGGAGGCTCTGATGGCTTCGGCGTCCTGTCTCCCGATGAATGTTTGTAACAACCCGAACTCTATCTGGTCGTCGAGGTAGAGTTCGACGACGGCCTCCTGGAACCTTTCGTCGTCTTCGATCTCCTCGAAGTAGTGTTGGAGTGCTTCTTTGATTATTTCTGTCCGGTTTGTGTGTGTGATTTCCGCTGCGACATCTGCTTTTTCCACGAGGTCGCTGGGTAGCCGGAAGTTGACGCGTGTGTTTCCCATGTTCACCAAACACCGCCTATTTGTACATACATCGTACGCACAGGTGTAAAAGTGTTATTCCACAGTCTTGCACCACGCTGTGAAGCGAAAGCCCATTACGAATCGGAGAAGAAGTTACATCTACACTCGACAGAGACCGGAATACCCAGCAGAAACTGATGAGACAGAACGAATCACACCCGAACGATACAATCTCGAACGCCGCCACGGAGTCGGGAGAGCAGTCAGTCGACAGAGAATCGGAGGCCCATCGGGTCGAGGTCACCTCGGACCGAGAATCAGAAGAACAGCGAGTCGAGGTCTATCCTGGTCGAGAGGTCGTCGTGGATTTCGACTCCTCGCTCACGTTCGAGTGTGTCGATGAGTGTACGTGGTGCTGTCACCACGGTGTCTTGCTGTACGAACAGGACCTCTTCGAGCTGGCAGAACACGCCCCGCTGGGCGATTCGACGACGCAGGTTCGTGGGGCAGACTTCGTCCGCAAGGAGAACAAAGACCGGGACAACCATGTCGGAGACGACGGCGAAGCGTGTTACTTCCTCCGCGAGGATGGACTCTGTGCGCTCCAGGCGGAACACGACTGGAAGCCAACGCGGTGTTCAGTCTTTCCCCTCGCTGTCTCTGTCGAAAACGGCGACCTGCACGTCGACATTCGGGAGAAAGCCCACGAACACTGCGAGGGACTGGACGTCAGTGAGCGCCGGATAATCGACCACCTCGACGCGTTCTTGCCATCGCTGCTCTGGGAACTCGACAACCCCGAGACCAGACGACAGCTGTGACTTACCACGCGATAACGCCGATATTCTCACGCAGGTCAGACAGTGCCACAGTGAGAAAGCATAAAGCCGTTCTGGACCCAAACAGGAAGCATGTCACAGTCACTCGCTGACCAGGAGTGTAAAGCGTGTACATCCGACGACGAACCGCTCACCGAAGCCGAGTACGCAGAGTACCTCGCCGAACTCGACGAGGATGTCTGGACGGTCGTCGACGAGCACCACCTCGAAGGAACGTACCCGTTCGACGACTTTCGCAACGCCCTCGAATTTACCTACGAAGTCGGCGAACTCGCCGAAGAAGAGTGGCACCACCCTGACCTCCACCTGCAGTGGGGCGAGGTCAGAGTGGAGATGTGGACACACAAGATAGATGGACTCCACAAAACTGATTTCGTGATGGCTGCCCGGATGGACCGGATGCACGAGGAGTACGCCCCCGAGTGACCGAACGAACGCAGAACCGAACGAACAACCCTACCGTGAGTACGTAACGAACGACAGGTCGTCGTGTGACTCGCGTTCGAGCTCTCGCCACTCGTTTTCATCCCACTCGGGAAAGAGAGTGTCACCGTCGTAGGAGTCGTGAATCTCGGTCAACACCATCCGGTCTGCGACCGGGAGGAACTGCTCGTACACGGACGCCCCACCAGCGACGAACACCTCCAACGGTTCGCGCTTGTCCTCACCCGAATGTCGTGGCTGGGCGTTCAAGTCGTCCGTCGACGTTTCATCGTGTGCCCGTCGAGCGCAGTCGAGTGCCTCCTCGACAGTCGTGGCGACGACGACAGCAGGGTCAGACGTATCGACACGGTCGGGGTTCCTCGTCAACACGACGTTCGTGCGGCCGGGGAGTGGGCCGCCGAGTCTGTCGACGATGCTCTCGAAGGTAATTCGACCCAGAACGACCGGGTGACCCATCGTCACGCGTTTGAAGTGAGCCAGGTCTTCTGGATAGTGCCACGGCATCGCTCCATCCTTCCCGATGACGCCGTTTGCTGCAACGGCAGCAATCAGTGTTACTCGCATAGAAACGCTCACTCCGCGACCGCGAACCGGATACCCGGGTGGCAGTCGTAGTTCCGGAGTTCGATGTCCTCGGCCCCGAGTTCGTCGAGCGGTCTGTCTGTAACGACGAGTTCCGGACGGGCGAGCGGTTCTCGAGAGAGTTGTTCGAGCAGACCAGGGACGTGGTCGTAGCCCTCTTCGTCGGCTGTCTCCGGTGGCGCGGTCTCTTCGAGCCATCCCTTCACGTCCCGATACGACAGTGTCTCGTCCGTCTGGAGTTCGGTAAGGCGTTTCTGGAGTTCGTCGAGATGGTCGGCGTACCACGCTCCGCGGTCGCCGGTGCCACAGTAGACGTGTGCGTCGACGAGTTGATGTGAGAACGTTCCCGGTTCGAAGCCGCTCTCGCGGGCAACGAGCGTCAAAAGCAGCGAGTAGCAGGCGATGTTGAACGGCACACCGAGAGCGAGATCAGCCGAACGCTGTGTCAGATGCAGGTTGAGTGAGTCGCCCTGGACGTTGAAGACGAACGTGTAGTGACACGGAGGGAGTTTCGACTCACCGGCGTTCGAGGGGTGCCACGCCGTCACGACGATGCGTCTGGAGTGTGGGTTCTCGCGGAGCTGGTCGAGGACGTATCCAAACTGGTCGAACGTCAACCGCTCTGTGCCCTCGGCTGTCTCCTCGACGTTCACCCACCGGTGGTCCGCCTCGTCAATCCACGACTCTCCCGGGAGTTGAGCATCGGT
>PUMG01000068.1 GCA_003551265.1 Halovenus sp. | reverse complement strand
GCTGCCGTGGAATCGGCCGACGAAAACCATGTGACGCTCGCCGGTGGCGAGAACATACGGTACGACCAGCTCGTCTGGACGGGCGGTATCGCTGGGCAGGAGGCGCTGTCCGGGTTGCGTCCGCAGGTTCGCTCGACGCTCCGACTCGGGAGGAAGACGTTCGGGGTCGGTGACGGAGTTCGCGTCGTCGACGACAGAGGCGCGTCCGTCCCGGCGAGCGCACAGACCGCCACCAGACAGGCGAAAGTCGCAGCACAAAACGTCGAATCTCTCCTCGAACACGCTCACGACGGCAGCGGGTTCGAACCGCGTCTCGAACGCTACACCTACGACTCACTCGGGTGGGTCGTGACCATCGGTGACGGCACCGTTGCACAGGTTGGGTCTCGCGTCCTCCGAGGAACGCCCGCCCGTGCGCTGAAGACGACCATCGGCGTCCAGCACCTGGCCAGCGTTGGTGCTGTCGAAGATGCAATCGAGTTCGCACAGGATGCGTTCATCTCGTAGTATTCGTCTCGGTGGCTGTCTACAGAGTCTGTGGAACTACGAGGAGAAAGCCCCATGTTTCACTCACGCGCCCACCGTCCGGGCAGGTCAGTGTCTTCCTCTTGTCGTGCACCCGTACCGAGAGCGTGTAACTCTGAAACAGACGTGATGCCGTACTCTTCGAGGGCGAGGAGGGCAGCGGTCGGAAGGTCGTCGACCGTCTCAACCCGACTTTTTGTCTCGGCCAGGGGTATGGCCCCGTCGACATCGACACCGACTCGATACTCGATATCCACGTCGACGAGCAGGCCCTCGTACCAGAGGTAGTACACGCCGAGAGAGCGTTCGAGACCAAGCCGAAGCAAGCGTTCGAAGGGCGCGCCCTGGACTGTCATGTTCCGGAGCATGAACTCGAACATCTCGACCAGACCGTCATACAGCATCCTGTCTGCGATGTCACCGTGTTCGTCCACGAGATCTCCGAAGATGAGCTGCTGGTCGTCCCACGCGAGCTGTGCTGCGAGACCGAAGTCGAGGATTCCGTGTCGAACCCGACGGCGGATACGCTCACGCTTTTTGCGCTCTGCCGCCGCCGTCTCTGGCTCTGTCTCTCCCAGCAGATACTCCCTGTCCGCGTAGGTCAACATCCCCTGTGGCCGGTCGCGTGCACTCCGTTCCCCGTAGGGTCTGTACCCGGTTGCACCCAGTCGACGTGACTCCTCTTCTGACATAGAAGGGAGTTTAGATTACCGTGACGATAACTGTATACGGTTATAGAATATCATACACTTTTCAATTAATTATGCTTCTTAATGGATTTTGGGGCGCTAAGAACAGATTTCAGTCAATAAATTAATATTGTAATTCAGCAATATTTATGTGTGCGTTGGTCGACGGTCGGCCATGATCGGAACGACAGTTCTGGGAGTGGCGCTGTGGTGGGTGCTGGCGCTTTTCGTCGCGCTGGCGTCAGGGGCAGCACTCGGTATCGCGAGACGAGCAGACGACGAACCTCTCGGTCGGTTCAGGCGACCGGTGGCGGTCGTGTTCGTCTTGTCGGTGGTCATCGTCACAGTCGAGTATCTGCTGTGGGGGTTGTACCTGCTGGTCGTGACCCAGGTCGCGGGGGTCGATGCGATGTCTCTCACACTCGGAGCCGTGCTGGTGCTGCTCGCGCTTGCACTCGTCGACGGGTATCGGACAGAGACAGAGCGAGTGACTCGCCAGCGCTGGCGGACGTTCGCGGCGGTGTTCGTTGTCGCGGCGGCGTTTCTCGTGCTATACACGTATCTCGCCACGACTGGCTGGCTCGTGATGTTCACGCTGTTTGCTGACGACCACCGTGCCGATAACTTCCAGCAGATGGACGAGTTGTTCCCCGCAGAGGACATCGAAGCCGACGGAGACGTCTGGGAACTCGACCGTGATGACCAGGCGCTGCCCGAGACGTTCACCTATCAGGGAGAGGAACACGATACTCAAACCGTACTCGACGATTTCGAGACGACCGGGTTAGTCGTGTTACACGAGGGAGCAATCGTCCACGAATCCTACTATCAGGGCTACGACGAACGCTCGCAGGCGACGTCGTGGTCGGCTGGTAAGTCGGTCACGTCGGCGCTCGTCGGCGTCGCAATCGAGGAGGGACACATCGACAGCGTCGAGGACTCACTCACAGAGTACGTTCCAGAACTGGAGGGTTCAGGATACGATGGGGTGACTGTTCGGGAGGCGCTGACGATGTCCTCCGGAGTCGCCTTCGACGAGACGTACGACGAGTTCCTGACTGACCCGATCGAACTCAAGATTGACGCCTACGCATTCAACGAGTCGATGAGGGACCAGCTAGCCGACATCGACCGTGACCGAGAGCCAGGTGCTTACAGGGAGTACGTCAGCGTCGATACGATGGCGCTTGGACTGGCACTCGAAGGCGCAACAGGCGAGTCGCTGGCGTCGTACGCGGAGAGTCGTCTCTGGCAACCCGCTGGGATGGAGGGTGATGCGTTCTGGACGGTCGACCACGCTGGCAGTGGGCTGGCGTACTGCTGTGTCAACGCGAACGTTCGTGACTACGCTCGCTTTGGCGAACTGTTCAGAGCTGGCGGTGTCGCAGATGGTGCGCAGGTAATTCCTGAAGAGTGGGTGGAACAGAGTACGTCTCCACAGCCACCACACGAGGACGCTCCGGATGCTGCCTTCGGATTCGAAGGCTATGACTACGGCTTCCAGTGGTGGATTCCAGACGACACTGATGGCGTTTTCGAGGCGCACGGAATCTACGGACAGTACGTCTCTGTCGACACCGAGCGTGATGTCGTCATCGCACAAACTGCCACCAACGCCGAGTTCCTCGATGAGGACTTGAAACGACTCGAACTCTTCCAGGCCATCAGTGAGTATGTCAGCAGCGACTGAGACGGCGGAGGGCGACAAGCAACGCGTCGTCGTCGACACGCCCGAAGGTCACGAGCGCGAGCGCGTGGTCGAACTCGGACGCGCGGTGTTTCCACGTCTCTACAGGCGAAGTGTGCAACCAACGGAACACATGCTCTGTGCACGAATGGACGGTGAGATTGTGGGCGGTCTTATCATGGTGATACCGTCCGAAGACCCCGAGCGTACAGGGATTATCTCGTGGCTCTTTACCGCTGAAACTGCACGTGGCCGTGGCGTCGGTTCTCGGCTGGTCGGCGAAGGTGTGTCGTATCTACGTGAACGAGGCTGCACGCAGATCGTCACCGACATCGAGGGCCACAACACGAGTTCGAGCAACCTGTTCGCAGCGATGGGGTTCGAACGAACGACAACGACACAGCTCGTTCGGACGAGCGGTGTGCGAGACGTACTCGACATCTGGTGGCTATTGAGCTACTACGTCGATTTTGGACACTTTCTCTGGCGCAGACCACTCGATGATGGCGCTTGCCAGCCTGAACACAAACAGGACTCCGAGAAGCCGACTCTGCGACAGGACACCGGCAACCGACTGTTTCCTGATGGGTTGCGTGCACTGTCTGTGTCGTGGGTGCTCAACCTCTTCGTCCTGCTTCTCGCTTTTGTGGGCATTGCTGGGCTGTTCGAGTGGACGGTAACGGTGACTGAACTGGTCCTGCTTACGGTGCTCGGATGTGCGGTGTTCGTCGTCCGCGAAGCGCCGCTGGGGGTCCTTGCAGCCGCTGACACTGAGCGGTGGACGTATCGCGGATGTACGAACGGGATACCCGTGAGTGCAACAATCGGTCTCCTGGCAGGTGCGTTCTTTCCGATGCTCGGGTCGCTGTATCCCGCATCAGAGACGTCGAGCTACCGGGAGAAACAACAGCTGTTCGGTTTCGGTGCTGTTATCTCGACCAGCGTCTTGCTGATTACACTCCTGGGTGTGAGTCTCTCCGGGGACTCCATCATACTTGTTGGGGTCTCGGTCGAGTCGCTGGTGGCGTTCGTGGTTGTGCCGTTTCTCATCGTCGACCATCTGCTCGCGTTTACGCCGTTTCAGTGCTATCGTGGGAGACGAGTGTACGACTGGAACCGTGCTGTCTGGGGTGTGCTGGCGCTTGTGGTCCTCGTCACCCTGGGAGTCGTCTTGGGGATTCGTTAGAAACTGTCGACGAAACTGCGCCAGGATTTTGCTCCGTCAGTCAGGCGTAGCGCTGCAGTTCAGGGTCGTCGATGGATTCGAGCACCTCGGTGGCCGTCTCGTCAAGGAGGCTGTGTCCCTCCGGGGTGACGGTTCGGCCTTCGCCCTCACCGATTTCGACGTAGCCCGCCTCTTCGAGTTGCTGGAGTGCAGTCCGGATGATGTTGCCCGAGGCGTCTGTTTTTCGATTGGGACGGACACGGTAGCGTATCGAACCCTGTTTCGCGCCGCCGTACTCCGTCTGGAGGCTGGTGACGCCCACGGGACCGTCGATGGCGACCTTCCGGAGAATGCTCGCAGTGCGCCGCTCCCAGAAGTCCTCCTGTTCGGGTGGAAGCTCTCGACCGACACCGCTTTTCGTGAACTGGAGCCACTCCGGTGCTTTGATTGCCTCTTCGTCTTTGAACCGTTCCGCGAGTGCCTCGAGGAGGTCCTCGGCAGGCACGTCGTAGAGTGTTGTCATTGCCACGTTCTTTCCGATGGCGCGATTTAACTGTTGTGAACCCGGTCGAGAGCCGAGGGAGTGTCCGTGATTGTCACAGTCGAGAAATAACCGCTGTTTTGTAGGTGACGGCCGTAGCGCAGACATGGACGAACGGGAAGCACTCCGGCGACTCGCAAGCCACCTTCCACACGCCGGAGACGACGCGGCTGTCGTCGACAACCTCGTTGTAACGACGGACATGCTTCACGAGACAACCGATATTCCGGAGGGGACAACAGCATATACGGCAGGCTGGCGGTCAGTCGGTGTGTCTCTCTCGGACGTCGCAGCGATGGGTGCCGAGCCAGTTGCGGCGGTTGCGGCCTACGGTGCCCCGTTGTTCGAGTGGGACGACATCGCGTCGTTCGTCGACGGTGCCCGCGCAGTCTGTCGAAACGCTGGCGGTGAGTACGTCG
>PUMG01000121.1 GCA_003551265.1 Halovenus sp. | reverse complement strand
TCCCCCGACTCGTCATCTCCTGGCTCCTCCCCCGACTCGTCATCTCCTGGCTCCTCCCCCGAGTCATCATCTCCCACGTAGTCGAACGGATCATCGTCACCGTCGTCGTCATCGTCGTCACCGAGACAGCCAGCCAGGAGGACAGTTCCGCCAGCAGCGAGTAGCAGGGTGCGGCGTTTCATACCAGAGGCTTCCGCTGTGGCCCTATAAAAGTACGGTCTCGAACTCGCGCTGTGAGATTACTGTGTGAGCAGACGGCGGAGCACGAGGTGCAAGACACCACCGTTTTCGACGTACTGGACGGCTGCAGGCGTGTTGACCTGTGTAGTGACCTCGAACTCGGTCGCCTCACCATCCTCGGACTCGGCGGTGACGGTCAACTCGGCGTTGGGTTCGAGACCGTCGTCGAGTCCGCGAATCTCGAAGGTTTCGCTACCGTCGAGTCCGAGCGACTCCCACGAATCGCCCCCCTCGAACTGGAGTGGAAGCACGCCCATGCCGACGAGGTTGTCGCGGTAGATGCGTTCGTAGCTCTCGGCGATGGTCGCCCGAACACCGAGAAGGTCCGTGCCTTTTGCCGCCCAGTCACGGCTCGAACCGGTCCCGAACTCGATGCCGGACATGACGACAAGCGGCGTCCCCTCATCCTGATAGCGCATGCTCGCGTCGTAGACTGTCGTGACCTCTGACTCACCCTCGTCATCGCTCGGGTAGTAGATGGTGTAGCCACCTTCGACATCGTCGAGCATGTGGTTCTCGATGCGGACGTTGGCGAACGTCCCCCGCATCATGACCTCGTGGTTGCCACGACGCGAACCGTAGGTGTTGAACTCGTACGGCTCGACCCCCTGGTCTTTGAGCCACTCCCCAGCAGGGAGTTCCTCACCGAACGGACCAGCGGGACTGATGTGGTCGGTTGTCACCGTGTCACCGAGTGTGAGCAGACAGCGAGCGCCTTCGATGTCCGCGACACCAGGCTCTTCGAGCGGGAAGTCCTGGAAAAATGGCGGCTCACGGATGTACGTCGACTCTCCGTCCCACTCGTAGACATCGCCCGTGGGGGCCTCCAGCGCATCCCAGCGGTCGTCTCCGTCGAAGATACTCGCGTACTTCTCTTCGAACATCTCCGGAGAAACGTTGTCGTGTATCGTCTGGCGTATCTCCTCGGCATCCGGCCAGATGTCTTCGAGGTACACCTCCTCGCCGTCGTCGTTCGTCCCGAGCGGTTCGTTCTCGAGGTCGATGTCCATCTTACCTGCGAGACCGTACGCAACGACCAGCGGCGGACTCGCGAGGTAGTTCGCGCGAATCTTCGGGTGGATGCGGGCCTCGAAGTTGCGGTTCCCCGAGAGCACGCTCGTCGTCCAGAGACCGTACTCGTCGATTGCAGCCTCGATTGGCTCGGCGAGCGGCCCCGCGTTTCCGATGCATGTCGTACAGCCGTAGCCGACGACGTTGTATCCCAGCGCTTCGAGGTCGTCGAGCAACCCGGATTGTTCGAGATACTCCGTGACGACCTTGCTACCGGGAGCAAGGCTCGTCTTGACGTACGCGGGAACGTCCAGTCCCTGCTCGACGGCGTTCCGGGCGAGCAATCCAGCGGCGACCATCACCGAGGGGTTCGAGGTGTTCGTACAGCTCGTAATCGCGCTCATCAGAACGCTTCCGTGACCGATTTCCACCTCCGTCCCATCTTCGAGCGTCACCGGCACTTTCTCGTCCAGAGAGGGACGGCGCTCGGTGACCAGTCCACCGTCGCTCTCGGCCGCACCGCTGTCGATGACTCCCTCCTCTTCGAGCAGCGTTGGGAAGTGCTCGTCGAGGTCGCCCATCGGGATGCGTGCGTGTGGCTTTTTGTGACCAGCGAGACTCGGCTCGACTTCCCCGAGGTCGAACTCGACGACTTCGGTGTACTCGGGTTCTTGCTCGCCGAACAGCCCCTGTGCGTCGAGGTACGCCTCGACGAGTTCGATGTGGTCCTCGTCCCGGCCGGTGAGTTCGAGATACTCGAGCGTCTTCTCGTCGACCGGGAACATGCTGATGGTCGACCCCTGTTCGGGAGCCATGTTCGCAATCGTCGCCCGGTCGGCGACCGAGAGCTGAGAGACGCCAGGACCGAAGAACTCGACGAACCTGTCGACGACGCCGACCTGACGAAGCTTCTCGGTGATGTGCAACACGAGGTCGGTCGCTGTTGCCCCCTCCGGAAGTTCACCGGTAAGTCGGACACCGACGACCTCGGGAAGCGTCATCGTAATCGGCTGACCGAGCAGTGCTGCTTCTGCCTCGATGCCGCCGACACCCCAGCCGACGACACCGATACCGCCTATCATCGGCGTGTGGCTGTCCGTCCCGACGAGCGTGTCAGGATAGAGCCAGCGTCCGTCATCTTCCTCGCGGTCGTGGACGACCTGACCGAGATATTCGAGGTTCACCTGGTGGACGATACCGGTGCCCGGCGGCACGACGTTGAAATCCTCAAACGCCTGTTCGGCCCACTTGATAGCGCGATAGCGCTCCTCGTTGCGCTCGTATTCGAGTTCGACGTTGCGCTCGTAGGCGTCCTCGCTGCCGAAGTAATCGACCTGTACGCTGTGGTCGATGACGAGGTCAGCTGGAATCTCTGGCTGAACGATTGTCGGGTCCTCACCCGCGCGCCCTGCTGCCGAGCGCATCGCCGCGAGGTCGACAACAGCAGGAACGCCGGTCAGGTCCTGTAGCACGACCCGCGACGGTGTGAACGGCACTTCCACGTCAGGGACGTCTGGCTCCCACGAGGCCGCGTTGCGAACGTCATCCTCGGTGATTGTTTCGCCGTCGACGTTTCGAAGCACCGACTCCAGCAACACTCGAATGCTCACTGGAAGCGACTGGAGGTCACACAGCCCCTCCTCTTCGAGGACCGTCAGGTCCGCAATCGTGAACGACTCTCCGTCGACTGTAAACTCCCGAACCGCGTCGAATGGATCTCCCATATACGAAGCTAAAGACTAGCCAAGTTAAGCGGTTTTCCATATACGTCCTATAATTGTAATAGTGGCAACTGCTCACAACGCAGCAGTGACAGTGGATTGTGGTAAAATACAGGCCGTACCTCACAGACCGCGTCTAGTGCCGAAGACGCTGTGCGATGAGGTCTTCGAGATCATCGCGGAGTTCGTCGACCTCGACTTCCTCGAGCACCGGGACGAAAAAGCCTTCGACGAGCATGTTCACGGCAACATCCTCGGGGATGCTTCGAGAGGTCATATACAGCAGGTCTTCCGCGTCGACCTGTCCGACAGTCGCCGAGTGACTCGCCTCGGTGTCGTGGTTGTTGATGATGAGTTTCGGCGAGGCGTCCGCTTCGCTCTCGTCCGAGAGCATCAGGGTGCTCTCGCGCTGGTAGGAGTTTGTGTCCCACGCGTCCCGCCCGACATCCTGGACACCCTCGTACACCGAGCGCGCCTCGTCGTTGAGGACGCCACGGGTCACGAGGTCTGCCGTCGTGTGCGCGCCTTCGTGCCAGACACGGCTGGCGATGTCGATGTGCTGGTCTTCGTGACCGAAGAACGCACCGACAATTTTCGACTCGCTGCTGTCGCCGAGGAGACGCGTCTCGACGGAGCTTTTCGTCATGCGCGTGCCAACGTTACCCTCTATCCAGTTGAGCCTCCCGTACTGACCAGTGTGACCGCGTTTGACCTGGTAGTTGTACGTCTCCGCAGAGAGGTTCTGGAGGGTGCCGTACTGGACGTGTGCGTTCTCGCCGACGACTGCCTCGACGACGCCGCTGTAGTAGCGGTTCCCGTCGAGTTCCTCACCCGTCGACTGGCGTTCGAGAATCGTCACGCTCGACGATTCCTCTGCAATCACGAGCGTGTAGTTGAACAGCGACCGTGAGTTCATCCGCGTCCGAATCTTTACGTCCTCCGCAACGACACCCGCCGGGACGTACACCACTGTCCCCGCACTGAACAGCGCAGTCGATAGCGCCGTCAGGTAGTTGCGCTGTGGGTCGACGACGCTTCCGAAGTGTTCCTGAATCAGGTCTCCGTGTTCGTCGAGCGCGTCCTCCCACGCGAGCACGTCGACATCCGCTGCATCGACGCGGTCTTTCTCCTGTGCCCACTCGAGCGGGTCGACGAGTTGCTCGTAATCGAGCGACGCGAGGTTCGTCCAGTCCCGCCCCGGCGTCCGAATGACGTCGGGCATTTCCAGCCCCTCGAGCGCTTCGAGTGCTTCGAGGCGTGTCTCCAGCAGCCACTCGGGCTCATCGAGGGACTCGCTTATCTCCGTTACCTGTTCTTCCGTCAGGTTTGCGTGTATCTGTGTACTCATACCAATCACTCCGGAGCTATCCGAGCGAGCCCTCCATCTCGAGTTCGACCAGCCGGTTCAACTCGACGGCGTACTCGATGGGCAGTTCTTCCGTTATCGGCTCGATGAACCCGTTGACGATCATCTGCTTGGCGTCGTCGTCGTCCAGGCCCCGACTCTGCAGGTAGAACACGTCTTCATCTCCGATTTTCCCCACCGTTGCCTCGTGCGCGACGTGGACGTTCGACTCCTGAATCTCCATGTACGGCATCGTATCCGACGTCGACTCGTTGTCGAACATCAGCGCGTCACACTCCACCGCTGTCGAGGAGTTCTCCGCCCCGTTGGCGATATGAACCAGCCCCCGGTAGTTGGTGCGTCCGCCGTCTTTGCTCACCGATTTCGACTCGATTGTCGACTGTGTGTTCGGTGCGTTGTGATACACTTTCGCACCCGTGTCGATGTTCTGGCCTTCGCCCGCGAACGCAATCGTGATGTGGGTGTCCGTCGCTCCCGGCCCTTTCAGGATGGTGCAGGGATACAGCATCGTCGCTTTCGACCCCATCGACCCCGACACCCACTCCATCGTGCCGTCGCGCTCGACGAGTGCCCGCTTCGTGTTCAGGTTGTACGTGTTCCGCGACCAGTTCTGCACCGTCGAGTACTGCACGTGCGCACCCTCACCCACGAACACTTCCACCCCGCCCGAGTGCAGGTTGAACGCCGAGTACTTCGG
>PUMG01000352.1 GCA_003551265.1 Halovenus sp. | reverse complement strand
ACTAAATACTCACTAACTGTGTTGGTCAATTAAAAATTCAAAAAGCAGGATATATTACCAACTCTCTCAAAAAACCTCTCCTAAAATACTGAATTATCCTACTTAGATAATTGAATTTGATATTTTTTGGATGTTTGTAATATTATCTATTGAATCGTGTCCCACAGCGCTTTGCGAGACACACGGTAGCGCTCACGACTTGAGAATGTCCCTTACATAGACTCGGTTTCGTGCTCAATTACTCAGGGTGCTACCGTGCGCACGGTGGACTTCCAGACAGACTTGAAAAATACACAGAAACATAGAATGAGGTATTATTTATAATTGTACTCGGCGATTAGTTCGGACTTCTCGCTGGCACGGATGCAGAGCTACGGCGCGTGGATGAACCGTAGCGTGTTCACTATTCGCGCTGCTCGGAGGGACAAGTGTGTTCAGAAGGCAGGGTCCACAACTCGTCGTCGTGACCGCGTCTCTCGATATCCCTGCCGTAGCTCTGGCTAGCCAGAGTTGTGCGTCGCTCGCGTCTACAGGCGCTCCAGGTTCTTTGCCCGGGGACCTTTGTCCGCCTGGACAATATCGAACTCTACTTCCTGCCCCTCTTCGAGGTCAGGACCGCCGACGTCTTCCATGTGGAAGAATACGTCTTCGTCCGCGTCTTCTGTGTCGATGAAACCGTAGCCGCCAGTGTCGTTGAAGAAATCAACCGTACCTTTCGCCATTGCAAGTACCCAGATGCGGCCGATGTATTAAAAGGCTGTGGTCGACAGTCGCTCATACTGGCGAGCGAACATCCGCCAGTATCAGTGACAACGCAGAGTCCGAGTTCTGTTCCACAGAGACTAAACCTGAAGCCAGCGCTAGTTCAGATATGCTCCTCGAAGGAACAGTCCTCCGCGGTCGGACGTTCGACCCGGTCGAGGCTCGCGTGGTCGTCGAAGACGGATGCATCGAGACTATCGAGGAGGACACCGCGCGGAGCAACGACATCATTCTGCCCGCCTTCGTCAACGCACACACCCACATCGGCGACTCAATCGCCAAAGAAGCAGGTGAGGGCCTCACGCTCGAGGAGCTGGTTGCACCGCCCAACGGACTTAAACATCGTCTGCTCCGCGATGCTGACCGGAACGAACTCATCGAGGCGATGAGATTGACGTTGCAGTTCATGGAACAGACCGCAACTGCGGCGTTCATCGAGTTCCGTGAGGGAGGGGTCGAGGGAGTCGACGCGCTCGCCGAAGCGCTCGAAGGAACCGACATCGACGCGACAGTTCTCGGTCGCGGCTCGGTTGCGGCGATGCAAGCGAGCGATGGCTTCGGTGCGAGTGGAGCGAACGACGGCGACTTCTCGCGCGAACGCAATGCCACCGCCCGCGAGAACAAGCTATTCGGTATCCACGCTGGTGAAGTCGACAGCAGCGACATCAACCCGGCGCTCGACCTGGAACCGGACTTTCTGGTCCACATGGTTCACGCCAAGAAACTCCACCTCGAACGGGTCGCAGACAGCGAGATTCCGGTCGTCGTCTGTCCTCGTTCGAACGCTGCCACCAATGTCGGTCTACCACCAATCGAGAATCTCACCGACATCACCTCCGTGGCGCTCGGAACGGACAACGTCATGCTCAACAGTCCGTCGATGTTCCGGGAGATGGCGTTCACCGAACAGATTGCCGACGTTTCGAGCCGAGAAGTGCTCGCGATGGCGACCATCAGGAGTGCTGATATTGCAGGACTCAACTGCGGTCTGGTCGAGGAAGGACGAGACGCTCGACTCCTCGTCCTCGACGGCGACTCGCCCAACCTCGCTGGTGTACAGGACCCGGTCCGGGCAGTCGTTCGTCGGGCGAACGTCGGTGACGTAAAAGAAGTCATCTACGGGAGTTGGTGAGTGGTTTGTCTGCGAGACGGCCGGAGTATTAAATAATTCTACCGCGTACACCGCAGTATGTACGAAAACATACTGTTACCGACTGATGGCTCTGACGCGATGGAGTCGGTACTCGAACACGCAGCCTCACTCGCAAGCGTCCACGATGCGACGCTTCACGCGCTGTACGTTGTCAACACTGCCTCGCTGAACGATCTGCCGATGGAGTCCTCCTGGCAGGGACTGAGTCAGGCGCTCGAACAGGAAGGAACACGCGCTCTGGAGGACGTCGAGCAGGTAGGTGAAGGTGTCGAGCTGGTGACTGAAATGAGAGAGGGGTCGCCTGCGAAAGAGATCGTTCAGTATGCAAAAGAGAACGACTGTGACGTCATCGTGATGGGGACACAGGGTCGCTCGGGTCTCGACAGACTTCTGCTGGGAAGTGTCGCAGAGCGTGTCGTTCGCTCCTCGGAGGTACCTGTACTCACCGTGCGTACGAAGTGAGGTTCTTGCCCGTCGCCGGTGGGATTCTCTGGCTTCGTTAAGAGAGTCGCACGACAGCTCACGCTGCCGGTCGCAGATGCTCACAGTCACCGACCGTAACGCGCTCTCTGCCGGTTTCCGTCTCGACGAGCAGTACGCCCGGATACTCGATGTCGACAGCGTTTCCGACGACCTCTCCGTCAGGTGTCGTGACTCTCACTCGCTGACCGAGCGTAACAGCGTGTGTTCGCCACGCCGTGAGAATGTCATCTGGTCGTTGCTGAAGCTGGTAGAACGCTGAGAGCAGCCGCTGTGTGATGGCTCTGCGGTCGACAGGGCCAGTTTCGGCTTCGAGACTCGTCACGCCGCGGTCGGTCGGCAACTTCCCGATGTCCACGTTGGCGTTGATGCCGATTCCCACCACGAGCCAGGAGACCCGGTCTGCTTCGCCTTCCATCTCCGTGAGAATGCCTGCGACCTTCCGGTTCCCAACGAGGACGTCGTTCGGCCACTTGATTCCAGCGTCGACGCCAGTTTCCTCAAGTGCCTGGACAGTTGCAACCGCAGCTGCGAGGGTGAACACCGGTGCGTCGAACGTCGGGACGGTTGGTCGAATCAACACGGAGAGCCAGATACCGCCGCTCGGCGAGACCCACTCTCTGTCGAGTCGTCCTCGACCGCCCGTCTGTGTATCGGACAGTACGACCACGTTCTCGTCTCCGGCGCCCGCAAGTTCGCGCGCCCGGGCATTCGTGCTCTCGATGCGCTCGTGATACTCGATTTCGAACGGTACGTCGAGTCCGAACTCGACAGCATCGGCTCCGAACTCGGGCACGGATTCGAGAACGTATCCGTCGTCGTCGCTCGCAATCACGAACCCGCTGTCTCTGAGGGCTTCGACGTGTTTCCAGACCGCTGCCCGTGAAATTCCGAGGTCGTTCGCCAGGTTGGGACCTGTCGCTGGCTCGCTGGCGAGTCGTTCGAGAATTTGCTCTCGCGTTTTCTGCATACGCTGTCCCTGTGCGTCGCCGTACTATAGGGATTATCGTACGTCATCAGAGATTTCTCACCATACGTCGTGACGAGAATCTCTGTACAGGTCTGATAATCCCTATACGCTGTTTCGGTCGGTTAGAAATATAGTATCACTCTTCGCCGAAAATTATATATAGAATTGCAATCAACTAATATAATGCCTATGACGACAAAGACAGACTCCCTCAGAAACCTCTATCTCGAAGTCGCGGGCGACCGCCCAATAGTCGAGACACAGGTGCAAGAGCCATCGCGTGATCCCATCGGAGAGGACGAAAGCGAACTCGAAGCGCACGTGTTGACACTCCTTCGCGAAGATGGGCTGGACGATGCCGTCGACGGGGTTGAGATGGATGCGGGTTTGGGCGACTGAAGTCCTCTCAGATTTTGATTTGCGCTCTTACCAAAGAGAGTGAACTCTTCGAGTTCTATCAGCATGTGCAGTGCAACAAGTGTACAGGCACAACGTCTCAGAGGAGGGAGGCCAATTTGGCCACATGACAATGAGGTGTCGCACTTATTCGTGATTGGGGTGCTCCCAGTACCTGTGGACAACAACCGGAAGAATAGCTGTGTACTGATTTGATTCGTATGAGGCTTCCGTTTCCACAGTTCGAGGGATTGGTTCGCATAGTGTATCGAGGTCTACTGGATCGGTTGTGAGTAGTTCTCCGTCCTCAGAATACTGATACCGTTGTTTTACAACCGTAGCCACGGGGATAGCTCGGTTGAACTCCTCCTCTTCTACGTCGCCTTCTATTTCATCAGCAGCGATTCGCTCAATCGATACAAAGACTCCTCCCCCCAGTAATTCTTCTTCGCCGAGTATCGATCCAATGTAATCGTGAACACGAGAATTCGCGGTCACCGTCGCTTGCTCCTCGAAGGTATCATATCTAATTGATGGGATGTCTACTACTTCGTCCATCATGGTGGACTCCGCCGCTCCGAGGCGAAGTGTCTCTGAAATCTCTGGTTCAAAATCCTCGTCATTACCGCCAATACAGCCAGCAAGACCCAGAACTCCCGCTCCAGCAAGACCAGCGAGTACCTGTCTTCTATTCATATTTCGAGAGCACAGATAAGTTGTAGTAAAACTTTGGATAGTTTTTGCAGTACCGTCCATATCTATCTCTTGCACGTCAACTGGTGACAACATCCTCGGGCTGATAACTTTGTCACCAGCTTAGGCAAGAGCCTTGATCGGACAGTCAGTCAATTACGAACAGTACATCGCCCATATTGACGCTGTCGCCGCTAGCAGTGCGGACGGATTCCACGATGCCGCCGTATGCTGCGACGACATCGTTTTCCATCTTCATCGCTTCGAGCACGCACAGCACGTCACCCTTCGAGACTTCATCACCCTCTTCAACAGCGACTTCGAGGATAGTTCCCTGCATCTCCGCCGTGACAGTCTCGCCCTCCGCGGCCTGTCCGTCGTCGGCTTCCTCGCTGGGTCGTTTCGGGCCTGGCGAGTTCCTGTTTCCAGGATTCTGGGCATCGACCTGTATCGGGGGTGTGCCGTGCTCTTCGAGTTCCACCTCGAATCGCTTGCCGTCCACTTCGACAGTGAACTCGCGGCGAACACTCTCTTCGTCGTCGCCGTCACTGCCAGATTCTGCATCGCTGCCTTCGTCCCACCGTTCGTAGGCCGCTT
>PUMG01000337.1 GCA_003551265.1 Halovenus sp. | reverse complement strand
TTCTGTCAGCGGCGGCCGTGGCCGGGACCGAGAGGTCGTCCTCGAGCACTACGAGGTACGAGCTGTCGGTCTGTGTCTCCGGACCAGAAATCTCGATGTTGGGGTGGTCAGCCTCGATGTCGGCCATCGCGTCCGGTGAGAACTCCGAACGCAGGTCTGCGTACATCTCGACGGTGTGGTCACCGAGGTCGGCCCCGTCCGCGTCGAGGACGAGTTCACCGTCGACCGCATCGCCGACCTGCGCGATGTCGACCAGACTGTCCATCGTCAGGTCCTCACCCTCGTAGAGAACCACGAAGTCCTCTGCAGGGTCCGAAACCTGCTGGAGTTGCTGTTCTGCCTCCTCTATCTCGTCGACGAACACGACCGGGTTGCCGCTCTCATCGGTACCCAGCGCCTGGTCGTCGAACGTCAGTTCCGCACCCTCGGCGGAGTAAATCTCGATGGTCGCATCGTCTGAGATGACTTCGTCATCAAGGTAATCCTCGAGTGGTTCTCCCGGGTCATCACCGTCAGTTGCGTGGAGGACAGCGGTTACGTCCGTTGTCGTGTCGAACGCATCAACCGGAACTGGAAGGTTCTCGACTGGCGTTCCAGCAGGGAACGGTCCTTCGACGCCAATCGGGTCATCGAAGTTGTCGTCATCGTCGTGGACTGCCACGAAGAAGTCCACAGACGCCGTTGCACTTGTGACGAGGACATCTTCAGCTTCATCCTCGTAGGCCTGGTCGTCAACCGCCACGTCACCAGTTACGAGTTCCAGCTCGAAATCGATATCGTGGGTCGTCTGACCGACGTCGACCATCACACCAGTCACCTCATCGGAGGAGCCGGTGTCGATCGCTTCGGCAGTCACCGTGTAGCCGTCGTCGACGTTCACGTCGATACCACCTTTGCGGTAGTCGACGCTGTCGTTACCCTCGTCAACCGTCACAAACTTCCCGTCACCGGTCTCCTCGACTTTCACCAGAATCTCGATGTCCTCTGGAGCGGAGTCGCTAAGGGAAACTGTGCCACGGATTGCACCCTGGTCGGCGTAATCGAGCGCAATGTCACCGACGTCCGTCGTCTCGTCTGCTTCTATCTCGAACGACAGCACGTCCGAATCCGCGAAGTCGTCTGCACTCACTTTCACGCCGTGTTCACCAACCGGAAGGTCCGGCACCATGAACTCGCCGTCTTCGTCTGTCGCGTCCTCGACGACAACCGGGTCGCTGTCGCCGTCAATGTCGAACGGGAACACGTACAGCGTTGCGTTCTCGATTCCGTCACCCGTACCGGGCGTGCTGTCGACGTCCGTCTCGCCCGAAGCGATTACCGTCCCTTCGACCTCACCGAGGTCGCGCTCCAGCGAGAAGTCCACGTCCTCGGTCTCCTCGCCAACGTCTACCTCGACGCCGTCTTCGCTCGCCTCCTCGTAGTTCTCTGCGCTCGCCGTCACCGTGTAGCCGTCGTCGACGTTCACGTCAACCTCATCGATGCTGTACGTCGAAGAGTTGTCCGCACCTTCGATCGTCACCGTCGTGTAGTCACCCGTCTCCTCGACTTCGACCGTCACGTTCACGTCCTCATCAGGGTCGACTTCGTCCAGGTCAACCTCACCGCTTATCGAACCGGCTTCTGCGTAATCCAGCGCCGCATCCAGCGTCGCCAGCTCGTTCGCCTCTATCTCCACCGTGCCCGCGTACGTCGCGAACCCGTCAGCGCTTATCTCCACGCCGTGGTAGCCCGCCGGCACGTCCTTCGCTTCGTACTCGCCATCAGCGTCCGTCGTCGCTATCTCGACACCATCACCCGAACGGTCCGTATCGAACGGGTACACCGTCACCGTCGCGTTCTCGATGCCCTCGCCCTCACCGGGCGTCTCATCCACCGTTTCACCGGAGGCCGTCACCGTCCCCTCCAGGTCGCCGACCTCACCGACGTCTATCTGCTGTGGCGAGACACCGTTGACCGATACCTTCACCTTCCCGGGTGAGGTCACCTGCGCCGACAGCTCCACCGTCTTCACCTCGTCCGGCTCCAGCGTCACCGTCTTCGTGTCCATCGACGTGTTCCCGAAGAACAGGCTCACGTCCTTCGAACCGTTCGCGTCACCGTTGTTCACCACCGTCGCCTTCGTCTCCAGCGTGTCGTTCACGAACAGGTCCTCGTTCACGATGTTGTGACCCGTCACTTCGATGTCCGCCGCCGTCCGCACCACCTGCACGGTCTGGAACTCGCTGTCGTCAGCCGTCTGCAGACCGTGGTCCGTATCACCCGGACGCTGGTCCGTCGGCACCGTGTACTCGAACTCCACTGTCGTGGACTCGCCCGGCTCCAGTTCCTCGCCCGCAGCGCCGTCTGCAGTCTGCTCTGCGACGTATTCGACTGCGTTCGCCAGCGTCTGGTTCGCCGCACTAGTCCGTTCTTCCGCCGTGTCACTGAACGTCGAACCGAAACCAAAGGCACCAAGCAACACTTCACTGCTGTCCTCATCAACGCCCACACTCATACCATCCGGACTGCTACCGTCCGATTCGGTGCTCACTTCGGCTAGTTCCGTGCCTGAGTAGTCACCTTCGTCCCAGTAGCCGTAGTAGCCCCCACCATCTTTCATCAAGACAGTGTCGCCTTCATCACCGACGCTGTCGAAAATCGGGTGATCTTCGACGATTGTGTGGTACGTGTCGTCAAGACTTCCGAGTTCAGTATCGAACGACTCGGGGTCCTCACGCTCATCGTAGAGCGACTCTACACCATCTGGATACTGACTGCCGGCCGAGCCCCACGTGTCGAGGTAAATGGCTCCCTGGTCATCCTCGAGGTTGTCGAGGAACACCTGCGGGTTGTCCGCATAAAGCGGATCAACTGGCTGTTCACCCGACTCCTTGACAGCTAGCTCTTCTTCTTCGTCCAGCGACACGCTATCCGCGTCTTCTTCCAGTCCGAGACGGTGGACCAGGAACATATCGTGGTCTGCCATCTCGTCCGCGAGGTCGTCACCCGTTCCGATTACTTCGTACTCGAACGCATCGGGGTCATCGAGATACTCCTCGAGAATGGCCGTGTAGATGCCACCGTCAGCGTCAACCCAGGTATCGTCCCCGTAGTTGATGATACCGACCGAAACATCCTCCAGTTCGCCGTTATCATCATCGCCATCGTCCGTCGAGTCCACCACCTCACCGTCGAAGACGTACTCGCCCACGAACGAACCTGGTAGCCCGCCCGTGTTCTCTATCGTCCCGTCGACTTCTATCGTCTCACCCTGCTCTGCCGTCAGCGGCCCATCGAAGTCCGTCACTTCCATGAACGCATCCTCACCTTCCAGCACCTCTATCGTCGCAAACGCCGAATCCCACGTCGTCGTCGCTCCGTGCTCGTACTCATCCGGCGTCTGGTCCACCGGGATCTGCTCTTCGAACGTCACCGTCTTCACCTCACCCGGATCCATCGTCACTTCCTCTGTCGACCACACCTCCCCGTCGAACGTGTAGTTCACATCCTGCGTCGTCGTCTCCGTTCCTACGTGTTCCAGATGGACGTCTACCTCAATCTCCTCGTACTGCTCTGCTTCCGCCGGTGCGTCCAGACCCGTTATCTGCACCTCGTCTGGCGCTATTATGTTCACCGTCTCCGTCGCCGCGTCGTCCTCAGACGTCACCGTGTGGAACGTCGGTCCTGGCGGGAAGTCATCCGGCACCGACGTCTCGAACGTCACGTCCTCGGACTCACCCGGGTCCAGCGACACCGTCGTGCTGTCTTCACCCAGTATCGCCGTTCCTTCCGTCACTACTCCCGTTGCACCGTACTCCACCATGTTCGCCAGCAACTCCTCGTGCTCGTCGAAGAAGTCACCTGGCGGGTCGAAGTCCGGGTTCGTCGCGCCGATCGAGTAGAAGAACTCTGTCGGCCCGTCACGGTCGCTCATCCCCAGCATCGGCTCTCGGTCTCCCGCTTGACCTCCCTCTGCCAGGGTCGTCCCTTCCAGGTCCGCATCCGTGTACCACAGCGCCCAGTCGCCCTGGCGCGGTGTGAACACCTCACCTTCGTCTGCCAGACCCGTGAAGATCGGGTGGTCCTCCTGCACCTCTAACTCGAAGTCATCCATCGACCCGTAATCCGTCGACTCCACGTTGTCCGGGTTCGGTGGGTAGAAATCACCATCAGGGTCCAGATACCCCTCCCCGATGTCCGTGTTGTCCAGCGCGAACGCCTGCAGCATGTTCCCTTCATCGATGATGCTCGAATCCAGGTACACTACTCCCTGCTCATCCGAGAGCTCCTCTTTCCACTCCTGCAGGTCTACCTCCGGCGGGTCGTACGTGAATCCGCCTTCGTCACCGAAGTCCTGCACCACCAGCACATCGTAATCCTCCACGATGCTCATGTCGTCTACCAGGTCCGTGTACGGCACTTCATCCACATTGTAGAGGTCAGCGTCCAGGTTGTCCTCCAGGATGCTCGCCGTCCACGCAATACCCTGCTCGTTCAGCGGCGACTCCGCTGGCTCGCCGCTCGTCGCTTCCACGCCATCTGCGGACCCCTCAACCGAGTCGCCCAGCGACAGCGTGTCCGGGTCGTTCCCGATTACCGCAACGTCACCGCCGTCGCCACCCAGCGTGTACTCTATCGTCTGCTCGTCACTCGCACCGCCCGTGTTCTCTATCGTCGCATCCACCGTGTACGACTCGTTCTGCGTCAACTCGCCCGGCGCCTCCGTGATGTCCACCTCGAACACCGACTCGAACACCGTTATGTTCGCGTGTGCCGAGTCGTCTTCCGTCACCACACCGTGCTCGTAATCACCCGCAGCCACGTCCACTGTCGGCGAGAACGTTATCTCCTCGCTCTCGCCCTCATCCAGCGTCACGTCCTCTTCGCTCAGCAGGGTCTCGCCCGCAAACTCGAAGTGGACGTCCTGGGTGGCCTCCTGGTTACCCGTGTTCTCTATCGTCGTGTTCACCGCTATCTCATCGCCACGGTCGACCTCTCCCGGCGCATCCAACTCCGTCACCGCGAAGAAGTCGTTCAGAATCGTTATCTCCGCCGTCTCGTTGTCGTTGTGAC
>PUMG01000085.1 GCA_003551265.1 Halovenus sp. | reverse complement strand
CAAAAACACGAGTCGCCCCTTCAGCGCGGAACGAGTGCTGGGAGAGTTACGTTCAGTGTCCGAACTCACGGTCGAAGACGTCCGTCGAGACAACAGACCCACGCAGACAGCGCGCGAGCAGATCGAATCGACGCTCAGAAACGACGCCGAGATTGTGGTCGACGAGGATGACCCAGAGCCACTCGCTGTCAGAGAACTCAAAGCCGACATCGGCGCGCTGGAGACGAAAACGCGGAAGATGCTGGCGTTCTACCGCGAGTTCGGTCCAAGCACGCCCCTCAACGCACACTTCGCTGCTGGCGGTGACGGCGACCGGACCGACGCCTACGCACACAACCGCGAGTTACGAACCCGGGGACTCATCGAGCACGTCGGCCGGGGTCACTACGAGTATCGAGTGCGCGACCGACTCGGTGAGGAACTCGGCAGCCACATCGACGACGAGGTTGTCGACGCATACGTTGCAGAAATCGAAGCGACAGCAGGTCTCTAGACAGACAAGAACGTCGCCTCGAACGATACACCGCCGAGTTCGGAGTCGCGGATGTCGAGCGTTCCACCGTAGGTCTCGGCAACCCGTCGAGCCAGGTACGTTCCGAGACCCGTCCCAGTGGAGGCCTCTCCCTTCTCGTACTTCGCCAGGAGACGCTCGCGTTCGTCCGCCGGAATTCCGCGGCCGTCGTCCTCGACGCACAGCCGCAGTTCGTCGCTGTCGTCGCGAACGGCACGGATTCGGACGAGCGTCCCGCCGGAGTGTTGAATCGCGTTTTCGAGGAGGTTCGCCACGAGTTCGTCCAGCAGCGGCCCGGCGAGAACGACCATCTCCGGCTGAACCTCGGTTTCGATCGTCATACCGCGCTCGATGGCAGCCTGTTCGTACTGTGCGACGACGGACCCGACGACGCTGCCGAGAACAACCGGTTCGTGCTCGGTACGCTCGTCGAGTCGTTCGAGTGCCCGGACGTTCTCGATGAGCGTCGATGCGGCCTCTACCTGCTCGAGCGCCGGCTCGATGTGGGAGTCGACGACCTCGTCGTCGGCCTCTCTGCTGGCCAGGTCGAGTCGGGCCAGGATTATCTGCAGTTTGTTCCCGATGTCGTGTCGGAGGAGCGACTGCAGAAACTCCGCACGCTCGGTCGCTCGCTTTCGCTCACGGATGTCCCTGGCGACACAGACGATGCCCATCACCGACCCGTCGTCGTCGGTCATCACCGAAGCCGATATCGTCATCGGAACCGCCTCCCCGGATGCCGTCTGAAAGGTCACTTCGACGTCCGTGAGGCTGTGGTCCGTGAGCAACTGCTGGACGAACTCGATGTTCGTCCGTTCGAAGGTCTCCTGCGGAGACGCGAACAGGTAGTCGATTGGCTTACCCACGATCTCCGACTCCGAATACCCCAGCACGTCCTCGCACGCCCGGTTGACGGTCGATATTCGTCCGGACTCGTCGAGTTCGATGAGAATATCGACCATCGTATTCGTGATGTTCTCGAGCGAGTCTGTCCGCTGTTTCACCAGGTTCTCGAGCTCTTCACGGGAGAGCAACTGAACAGCAGGCTGCTCGTCGTCCACACGGTCGTCCATACGGACGCGTACAACACAGACAACAAAAAAGTGTCCGTCGGACAGTACACGGCGGTGTCGCCTCGGTGTATGACGGTATCAGAAAGAGTGATATCCCGGACAGTCGGGTGTGCACGTATGGTACTCGTGGAGACGACAGAGCTGGTGCTCGTGACTCTGCGGTCGTCGTCCCGAGAGCGAGACGGTTACAGTCCCGTGGGGACCGAACACGACGGAAGCAGGTCCCTCTCGACCATCGCCGAAGCCGTCGGGAGCAGCCAGTACCTCAGCGGCACGCTCGAGTTGCTGACAGCCATCGAGACCCTCTGTGAGGAGGGGCTGGTTACGAGGAAGTCGACCGTCACGGACGAACAGTTTCACCTGACCGGCGAGGGAGACATCCGCGCCCAGCGCATCTTCGAGCGTCTCCGTGAGACGGAAGTCGAGCTGGTCACCGACGAGGGTCGCAAGCGCGTCACACTGGAGAGCGCCGCAGTGCAGACTGGACGTCCGCTAGTCGAACTCGCAGCAGAGTGTACCGACGACGGGGTGTGTTACGTCCACGAAGAGACACCACAGCAGGACCTCGTCGGCCGTTCCGACGAGCTGGATCAGTGCACGCATCTCGTCGAGCGTGTTCGCTCGACCGGACGTGGTGAGGCACTGTTTCTCGTCGGGCCGGCGGGAATCGGTAAGACCGTCCTTGCCGACCGTCTGCTCACCGCTGTCTCCGCCGACGCCGACGTGGTCCGGGTGCGTTGCCGGGGGACGGACAGACCGTACCAGCCGATTCGTGACGCGCTGGCCCAGATTGAGACGGGAGAGACACCGTTTTCCTCGCCCGGTCCAACCGTCGAAGACGCAGACACCTATCAGGCCCAGCAGATGGCGCTGTTCGAGGAGGTAACGAGGATGCTCGCAACCGAGGAGGAGGTACGAGTACTCTGTTTCGACGCTCTCGAACACGCAGACGTGGCCACGAGAACGTACCTCTCGTTCCTGCTCGAACATGTTGATGACATCCCTGTCGTGCTCGTCGGGAGCTACCAGCCGAGCGGGTTCTCCGAGGATGAACTGGTCGATAGACGGACGCCCGATGAGAGTCGAATAACTCGCGTGGTGCTCGATCCCCTCGGCCGCGATGCGACGAGACAACTCATCGAGCAGACTGTAGGTCACCGGGGTGCTCCCGACGCGTTCGTCGACGCGATGTACGAACACACCGGCGGGAACCCCCTGTTCGTCGAGGAGACCGTCGAGAGCCTGCTCGAGACCAATCAGCTCGACGAGCGGTTCGAGTGGTTTCCGGAGAGTCCTGCGGAGATCGATCTTCCGGACGAGGTCCACGAGACGCTCTCGCACCGGTTCTCGATGCTCGACGAGACAACAAAGCAACTACTCGACCAGGCGGCAGTTGCCGGCGCGTCGTTCCGAGTCGACGCCGTCTCGGCCTGCTGTGACGTCGACGAATCGCGGGCACAGAGCCTCGTCGACCTGCTCGTCGAGGCGAACGTCCTCGTCCACTCCGAGAAGGAATCCCTCGCTGAGTTCCGGAGCAATGCGCTCCGGGAGGCGGTCCTCGACAGCCTCGACGAGCGGACGCGCACCGAGAGTCACGCCGCGCTCGCGGCCCAGCTCGAAATCACCTTCGAGACGAGTCCGGGAGAAGGCAGTAGGCTCGCAGCCGACATCGCCTACCACCACGAGCAGGCTGAACAGGTTTCGGCCGCAATCGAGTGGTACCGGCGCGGAGCCGCAGACGCTATCGACGTCTACGCACACGAACAGGCGATCGACTACTACTACCGCATTCTCACGCTGGCCCGCCAGATCGAGGACCACGACGCCATCATCTTCGCCACCGACCGGCTGGCGACTGTCTACACCACGACCGGTGAGTACGACCAAGCGAGAAAACACGTTCAGTTCCTCCGCGACCGCGTGCCAGGCGACGAACACCGATGGCGACAGCGGATTGCGGAGCGAGCTGGCACAATCGACAACGACTGTGGCGAGCACGACGCTGCAATCGACGAGGCGACGACCGCACTCGAACTCGACGAGACGCCCTCCGAGGAGCGCTGTCGGCTGTTGGGCGTCCTGGCCGCCGCCCAGTACGGGAAAGGCGAGTACGACCGTGCCCGCGAGACAGCACGACGCCAGCTCGAACTGGCCCGCGAACTGGACGCGCCTGCACTCGAAGCCGACGCCCACGACTGGCTGGCACGAATCTCTCTCCAGCAGGGGAGGTTCGACAGCGCGCGTGAGGGTTTCGAGCAGCGAATAGATATCTGCCAGCGACTGGACGACAGACAGGGCGTCGGAAACAGTCTGCTCGGTCTCGGAAGCGTCGCTCACAGAACGGGCGAGTTCGAGAGCGCAACGGAGCAGTTCCGCCGGAGTTTCGAGATTTTCGAGGAGATACACGACAGACATAGTGAAGCCCGAAGCCTGCTCGGTCTCGGCGTCGTCGCGGACAAGCGAGGCGACCTCGAACAGGCCCGCGAGTACTATCAGCGCAGTCTCGACCACTGCCGCACGATCGGTGACCGGAAGGGGGAGGCGAAAGCACTCGGCAACCTCGGCGTCCTCGCCAAAACGAACAACGACTTCGAGGCGGCACAGCAGTACTATCAGGAGAGTCTCGACATCTTCGAGACGCTCGGAGATGTCCATGGCAAGGCGAGAAACCTGAATAATCTCGGAGAGGTCGCGCTGAACCGAGACGAGTTCGACCGTGCACAGATGTACTTCGAATGGAGTCTCGACATCAAGCGGGCTCTCGGGGACCGACAGGGGCAGGCAGGGACAATCCGCAATCTCGGCGATCTCGCGCTAGAACGCGGGGAGACGGCGGAGGCTCGCAGACGCTACGAGCAGAGCCTCGACATTGCTCGCGACGTGGCGGTGCCACGTGAGAGGGGAAAAGCGATGCTCGGCCTGGGACGACTCGAACGACGAAACGGAAACCCCGACCGAGCACGCACTCATCTCGAGGCGGCACGCGACACCTTCGAGAAACTCGACGCGTCACACCTGCACAGTCGGTGTCAACACCTGCTCGAAAGTGTTGCAGTCGAAGCCGACTCGCACACGAGCGTCTCCGAACAGTGAAAAGTTACGAACGACTCTCTCAGTACTCGACGAGCGATTCGAGCGCTGCTTCCGGGTCGTCGGCCTTGGCAACCCCACTGGCGAGGAGCACCCCTTCTGCACCGAGATCTGCAGCAGCAGCGACATCCTCGCCAGTCGAGATGCCTGCCCCGCAGTAGACGTCGACGTCGGAATCGACCGCCTCCGCAGCAGCGACGGCATCCCGGACGATGTCGGGGTCTGCCTGACTGACCGGCGTTCCGGTTCCGATGAGTTCCGGCGGTTCGACGGCCACCGCATCGGGACCGAGCGCCGCGACTGCGGCGACCTGTTCGGGATTGTTCGCACAGACGACGGTCCCCAGTCCCGCACGGTCGGCGGCCGCGATGCCGGCGTCGATGTCGGCGAGT